>JAGLHQ010000357.1 GCA_023143375.1 Planctomycetota bacterium | reverse complement strand
TGACCGACCTCGATACCGCGTTTAAAGAGCAGCTTCTTACCTTCGTACGTATCGCCTTTGCACGCATTGCGAATATCCATAACCTTAACCTTATCGCCGTCAACGGGGAAGTCTCTGCCCGGAACAACGCGGGCAAGGTGATAGTCAGTTTTGTTGGCGCCGGTTACGCCTGCGATCATCGCGGCAACGGCGTGATCGACGAGCATCATATCGACCTTATCGAGCAAACCGACTGGTCCCGCAAAACCCGGAGCAGATTCGGTTATCTCAACGATCTTTGCTTCGTCAGCCAGTTCACAACGCACGCCGCCGTTTGCCTGGGTGAGCTTTTCGTCGTTAACATCGTGATCGCCGCGAACCAATGCAACAATAGTTTTGTCCCCGCATGAATAGATGAGCGTCTTTATAAGGTCCTTCGGTTTTTTCTTGAGGAACTTGCATACTTCTTCGATGGTCCCTACCTTAGGCGTGGAGACCTCTTCGATCGGTCCGACTTCGGGCCTGCTCTCTGGAAGCGGCACGGGATCGACGGGAGCTTTTTCGATATTGGCTGCGTAGACGCTGTCCTCTGCATAAACGATAACATCTTCGCCATTTTCGCAAGGAACGGTAAACTGATGCGAACCCGATCCGCCCATCTCGCCGGACTCAGCTTCTACAATAACATACTCGACGCCGCACTTTTCGAACACCTTGCAATACGTGTCATACATCACGCGATATGTTTTTTCCAGGCACTCCGGATCGGTATGAAAACTGTACGAATCCTTCATGATAAATTCGCGCGAGCGAAGCACACCGAAACGCGGACGAAACTCATCGCGATACTTAAAGCTTATCTGATAGATATTCATCGGCAACTGCTTGTACGAGTTTATCAGCCCTGCTGCTAAGTCGGTAAACACCTCCTCAGCGGTCGGAGCGAGAACGTTTTTTCTGCCGTGGCGGTCAACGAATGTCCCCAACGTTTCACCATAGTCGACATCTCGCCCGGTTTTTTTCCAAAGCTCTATCGGCTGAACCGCAGGAGCGAGTATCTCCTGCGCACCGGAAGCATTCATCTGGCAACGAACGATGTTAATTATCTTAAGCAGAACGCGCCAACCAGCCGGCAGATAAGTGTAGGTCCCGCTTGCAAGCTTACGCATGAGCCCTGCCCGGAGCATAAGCTGGTGGCTGATGACCTCGGCATCTGCGGGAATTTCCTTGACCGTCGGTATTAAACTTTGTGAATATCTCATAAAAATTCCTGTAAAAAAGTAAAAAGTTAAGAGTCGTTTATAGCCAAAAACATCCTTTTTTGCAAGATAATAGTCCTATAATAAGCTTTTATCCGGCATCTTAGCCTAACTGTAGCGATTTTTCTTGACTTTAAGGGCAATTTTCGGTATAATGCTTTTATCTAAATGGGGCGAGGTGGAATCTACAAGAATGTCAATTGCGTAAGCAGTCCGTTCGTATTTTATGCGCTTTGGCAAAACGTATCAAACAGCACTGCGAAACTATGTATGCGCAAAGGCTGTTGTGCAATAAGATTTCTATTATTTAGCGAGAGATATTATGAAGAGCCGATTTTTTCCTGGAGGAAGAAACTGCAAGCTGTTGCTAATATTTTCTTTAATCGTATTTGTCTCTGTGCAGGCTTCGGCATTGATAATTACAGAGGACTTTGAGAACGTAACGACCGCCAGCACAACGTTTACTACAGACGGAGTTATAAACCACAGCATCATAGAATACCCTGGTCTGTCATTATCCTGGGATGTCAGTACATCCAACTCCAGCGGCCCGGCATTTGACAACAATGCTCTCGATCTGTGGGCTGCTCAGGACATCATATCATTTACCCTTGCTGACGGTCACTATATTGACTATGCATCCATAGATTACATGGACTGGGGAAGCGGCACCTGGGCCCAAATAGTAGGTGATTCAGGGAACGTCATAAGCTTGCCGCCTGCATTCGGTGTATGGAGAACGCTTGAAGCGTCAAGTGATGACATCGGACCTATACATACTATAAATCTTGCAAGCACTGAAGGGGCATTTGATAATCTTACGGTAAATATAGTTGTACCCGAACCGATCACGCTGTCATTGCTTGGGTTGGGCAGCATTATACTGCGGAGACGAAAGGGGAAATAGTTCGGCTGTTTACCCTCATATTATGCAAATAAAAAAGCCCGG
>JAGLHQ010000356.1 GCA_023143375.1 Planctomycetota bacterium | reverse complement strand
ATTCGTTTATTATTGTTGTTAGTTGAGTTTATTATCACCGTTTGATGTTTTGATATACTCCTACTATGCAACATGTGCATATATAGTTATGCATTGAAACATTAATATACATGCAATGTGATAAAAATAGATTAAAAAAAAAGAAATGTTTATCTACTGATAATCAAATGATGCATGATAGGCAACAGTACACCAAAGCACATCACACCAACACAACCCAATAAAGCGATCACTTCAAATTGTAACATGGTGTCACCTTAACAATAATCCCACATTTCATTTATACCAGCATTGAAAAGTAAGGAATCTATGCATGCATCAAATTGTACAATTGGGCTTAAGATGTCAATCTTTGATAGTATAGTATTATCTTTTGATAAGGTCATTCGTGATGTAGTGCCGATCTGGTGCATATCTATGCTATACACCCCATTATCCAATACTATTATCTCTTTTATCATTTGGTATCGATCCTTTAAAAGTTGTATAATATCTGTACTGGTCTAAGTGTATTTAATGACTGTTTTAAATACTCAATATCATCATATATTGTAATAGATGTATTAAGGGATGTGTTCAAAACATCTGACTGTTTAAATATTAAGGTTGCATTCATTGTTATTACTCCGATTTATTTTATATATGTGCTATGTACATTAGAATTAATACTATATATAACTGCCTAAATGGTTTACGATGTGCAAATAAACACCAATAGAACATCATTTTGTACAGTGGTTATACTGCACCAGACGATGTAAGTATTTGTTACACATGTAATAAGTAGTGACACACACTGGATCGACAAAAAGCGTACAATGCAACAACTGATAAACACCATTGAGTACTATAACAATCAATAACAGATACTACTATAATCTAAAATTCACTGCACAATATCACCAAAATAAATGACCATGGTCATAATTAAGTATATACTCGAGTGTATACATTGGAGTGTATATATGTAATGAAATATTGTTACGCTAAAGTATATAGTCGAGTATATACATTAGAGTGTATACATGGTGTATCCAATGAACACCCAATGTACAACCGATCAACAACCATTCGTACACATGCGAACACCAATACAACACCGTTAGTACACATGCGAAGTAATACCACGGGGTGATAGAGAAACAGTAACGAGTATACAGTGGGGTGGTTCGCGTGTATAATATTATGTTATTTCACTATTTTCAGGGATTTTCAACAATGTGGCATGGGTATCCAATTATATTCAAACGAACAGCAATATAACTCATGGTGTATCAGTGATATATCATTGTACACCAATGTTCTCAAAAGCGCAACCAATGTGTACAAAAGTATAACAATGCAATTCAATAATTCTCAAAAATTCTATATTGCATTTT
>JAGLHQ010000355.1 GCA_023143375.1 Planctomycetota bacterium | reverse complement strand
GTGTCAAGAGACAAAATGATCCCTGTGGCGAAAAATCATCTCCGCGGCTGATGCCAACCGTTAGGTGGACACACTCAGCATACTTGCTAGAGAGATTAAGGGAAGTAAATGGCTTCAAAAGGAGGCTTTTCTATGAACGGAGCTTTACATATTAATTGGAGATGGATACACGTTTTTGCGATTCTGGTTTTTGTACTGCAAACCTGTTCCTGCTCGTGTCTAGCGTCAACAGTTTATTCTCTTCAGCGACAATAATTATTCCCGTTTCTTCCCGGTAGCAATGCCGGATTTATCTGTTGCCGAACCTGCTTTTTTCTTCCTCCTTCCTTTGTTTGATTCCTCTAATCTGTAGCTGGGCAAATTTAGTTCGAGGATCATACTGTGATGAACCAAGCGATCGATGGCGGCTGCCGTTGTCATCGGATCCTTGAAAATCTTTTCCCATTTTGAGAACGGAAGATTGCTCGTGAGCATCACACTGCCTCGTTCATATCGCTCTGCAAGAAGAACGAACAACACTTCCATCTCCTCACGGTTCTGCTGGACGTAGCCTATGTCATCGATGATAAGCGCATCGTATTTTGATAGCCGTTTGAGCAAACGCTCGAGTTTCAGGTCTCTCTTCGCCATCAGGAGATCCTGAACCAGGAGGCTGCACGGTGTAAAAAAGATGCGCCGACCCTGATGGATCAGCTCCTGGCCGATTGCGCAGAGAAGATGCGTCTTGCCGCTGCCTGGATTGCCAAAGGCCAGCACGTTCTCCGTGCGATCTATAAAAGAACCTTCGAGAAGGACATCGAGATGTGCATTCACATTATGCGGAAGACGAGTCCTGTCGAACGTGTCCATTGTTTTCTCCAACGGCAACTTCGATTGCTGTAACAAACGGATTGTACGATTTTGCCGTCGGACCTCTCGCTCACGTTCCATGACCTCGAACAAATAGTGCTCGTAACTCAGCTCTTCACGTCTCGCCTCTTCCGCCTGCTCCTGGTAACACTCACGGACCGTCGGCAGATGGAGCGTCTTTAGGCATTTCAGAAGAAGATCTTTGTGCTCTATAGCCGTTAGCATGTGACCACCGCCTCTTCGCCGAGAAGAACGTCGTAATCGCCAAGATCCACCTCTGCTATGCTTACATCCGTCACAGGATCCGGTTTGTTACCACTAAAGACCATTTCCTCGACAGCATCAGCGGTTATGATTGCATTCTTGCCTATCAGCATACGGAGCGCATCATCAACGCACCGCTCGTTCTCTTTGGCTGCCAGATGCAATATACGAAGATATTCCCTGCTCGCTTTTTGCTGTGAATGGCGCTTTTTAAGCGCATCATAGGCCATTCTAAATCGGCTCGTAGGGAAAAGATCATTACGGTAACGGTAGTTCTCAAAGGCTCCCGGTTTTCTGACAAGCCAGTCGATGATGTGACGGTACTGGATGTAGTGTTTTCCTTCTCCCCGGAGGCGAGGGATGGTCTCGACCGTGCGCTGGCCGTACCAGACCTCGAGATGCTCAACATACAGCCGTACATTGACAGATTCTCCGATCAATCGGCTATCGACCGAGTAGACGTTGTGGTTTACCCTGACCGTGCTGCCGCGCGTTACCCGTACATCAAAACGCTTGCAGGCCTCAAGACGCTTCTCGGGCAATCGCCGCAGTACTTTGAGCTCCTCCTCAAAACGTCCCCTGCGTCCGGCGTTGAGCTGCTTGAACAGGCGCCCAAGGAACGAAGCATACTCGCTGCGATCGGCAAAATCTCTGCTGCCACGCAGCATCAAAGTTTGATCGACCGCATTCTTGAACCGATAGTGACTCTGCTCGACATCACCGTTTTCGTTGGGAGAGGCGGCCTGTATTTTCTGTCCATCGAGACCATAATGTTTTATAAGTCCTGTGTATCGACGGGTGAACTCCTCAGGGTGATCGGTTTTTTGAACCGCCGTGGTCAAACGATCCGTTCTGTGCGCCTTCGGAACACCACCAAGCTCCCACAGGGCGTTCTGAAGCCCCTCCGAGAGGCTCTCGAAGCTCTCCGAGAAACATATCGTCCCGGCTTCCCAGTTCGAGTACGGCAGAACAAAATGGTAGATCAAATGATTGAACCGGTGCCTCGCTATGGTGATTGCCAGTGTGTTCATGCTGGTGAAATCCGACTGACATAGCACTCCTGGCTCGTACACCTGATCAAAAAACACCTCCTTCGCCGGCCCCTCGGTAGCTCGCCAGATTTTCACCCTGCGTTGAAGGGTACGAAGCTGCCCATCCGAAAACCGCCCCGGGTATCGTCGCTGTAGATCCTTAAAAAGCGTTTTTGCCTCCAGACCAGCGTTCAGATGCAATTTCGAGCGGATCTCTTCCCATACCTCAGAAAACGAATCCTCTCGAGTCCGCCAGCTATGCTCTCGCTTTACTTCGCTCGGCAGCTTCCCCAGTCCCCGGTATTTTCGAGCTGTCTTCTCATCCATCCCCGATTTCGCCGCCGCTACCCGTAAAGTCTTCTCCTTCTGCATCAACTTCATCAGTAGTCTCACCTGCCTATCTGTAACCATCCAAGCCCCCTTATTCCAATGACTTGGATAGCCTATCAATTCCCTCAGTATCCGGGAATTTTAATTGTCGCCAGACGGGAGAAATGAGTGTCTCTGATCA
>JAGLHQ010000354.1 GCA_023143375.1 Planctomycetota bacterium | reverse complement strand
TGTACCAGACCCAGCAAAAGTTTGATGCTGCTGAAACCGGCGTGACCTTTGGCCGTTACGAAAAGACAGAATTGTCCGGCGGTTATGACTTTGTTCGACAAAGTTCGCTATCGCAGGGTAGTGTTAATAATGGACCGCTGATCCCGGATATTGTGATCACAGAGTTTTACTACCATCCGATCGAAGGGACCGATGATTATGAGTTCGTTGAACTGTATAACCGTTCCGGTTCTGCTGTAACGCTGGAAGAGACGGTAACTACCGAAACTTCGCCGGGTGTCTTTGTTCCGGAAGTTGTAACATGGCGTATTGAGGGAACGGGATACGAGTTCCCCTTTGGTGTGACCATTCCGTCAGGCGAGTACATTCTGGTTGCCAAGGTTCCGGCCAATATTTCTGCTTCGTGCCCTGTATACGGCCCCTATGACGGCAAGTTAGATAATGGCGGTGAAGAATTAGAGATACAGATCCCGGGCGACCTGGAATACGGCCAGGAGCGTTATTGGATTCCAATTGAAAAGATCGACTACGATGACGTAGCTCCATGGCCGGTAAGTGCCGATGGCTACGGAGATTCGCTCAATCGTGACAATATCAATACCTATAGCCGGGATTACTCCAACTGGAACGCGGCAGTCCCGACCGCGGGATATTAGAAAATAATTTAAAGGGAGCAGTTTATGTGTAAAAAAAATATGTGTTTAGTTTTTGTTGTTCTGATGTTTGGTATAGCCGGCAGCGCATTTGCGGATACAGATTGGAACAATAATGATGGCGACGGCCTCTGGAAAACGGCGTTAAACTGGAGCGCTGGCATTCCCACCACTGTCGGTAAGACAGGTATCAGGGCTAGTATACCCGTGGGGCCGACCATCGATTCAAGCACAACAGCAGTGTCTGGGGATGTGGTCCTCGGTGACTGGGGCAACACAGATTCTATTAATATCACCGGTGGTTCTTTTACAACAAGCGGTTGGTTTATTTTGGGCTATGGCGCCAGCGATGACGGGACATTTAATGTCAGCGGCGGTACCACCACTGTCAGCACTCACATGGATGTTGGATTCATGGGCGCAGGTCACATAAATATGGCAAGCGGTACAAGTGGTACGGTTACGGTTAATGGTACATTCGGTCTTGGCACCACCGGAGGTTCTGGAGATGTACAGTTGGATGGCGGTACCATTTCATGCGGTTCGTTCACTATGACAAGCGGCAGCACGATGGACGTCACCGGCGGTACACTGATAGTAGCCGGCAATGTCGCATCTATCATTAATGGATACATCGACAGCGGCTGGATCACCGCTCATGAGGGCAGCGGCACGTTGAGTGTGGACACTACTATCAATCCTGGCAAAACTACGGTAACATCCCTTTTGGCCACCGAACCTCCGACAATAGCTACAGTTCCAATCCCAACGCACGGCGAAACAGGCGTATCGATAAATCCGACACTGTCATGGACTGCCGGCACCGGTACGGCATCACACGATGTGTATTTTGGAACCATCAGCCCGGGAACTTTCCAGGTAAATCAGGTTGCTGGAACGTTTAACCCGGGAACTCTAAGCCTGGATACTGTTTACTACTGGCGAATAGACGAAAAGAATGCTGTCGGAACAACCACCGGCGATGTCTGGAGTTTTATAACAACTGACGACGACAGCGGCTATAGCCTGATAGGCAAGGTTATGTGCGGATATCAGGGATGGTTCAACGCTCCGGGGGACGGAACAGTTTTCGGTTTTAGACACTGGGGCCAAAACGGCACTTTTTCGCCGGTCGATTGCTCCGTCGATTTTTGGCCGGATATGACCGAATACAGCGCCAGTGAAAAATTCCTCGTAAGCTCATTTTACGATGGAACAGATCATTACGTGTTCAGTTCGCATAATTACGATACCGTAGTTCGTCATTTCCAATGGATGTATGATTACGG
>JAGLHQ010000353.1 GCA_023143375.1 Planctomycetota bacterium | reverse complement strand
CACGAAGAAAAGAGAGAGGAAAAGCATGAAAAAAGCGAAAAAGAAGGGAAAAGATTGAAAAAAAGGCAACTTTGGGCACTAAATTAAGACAAAAAACATGAATTATTTTACCGCAGCCGCCGTCGCCTCCGTCTTCGTTTCACTTCGACGTGACAAGAGGGCTATGGCGTGCCAGGAAGGCCGCTGAGATCGCAGAGGAAAAGCTTCTGTAAATTGCCTATTGTAACGAAACTAGACCCGGTCTAGTTTCGTTGCGCCCTGATAACCCTTGACAGAAGCAAGATATCCTATTAGGCTAATCACGACCATTAGGGAGATAACATGCAAAATGATAGTGATTACAAAAGTTTGGAAGAATTCGTTGTCGGTAACTCTGACCTTGAGGAACTAGAGGGCCATCTTGAAAAATTTAATATCTTCGAGGCAATCGGAGTTGTTCGCCAGGAGTTAAGGCATTCTAACTTTTTAGCTTTTTTACTTGATCCAAACCAAAACAGCGGCCTTGGTCAAGCCTTTTTAAAGCGGTTTCTCCAGAGGGCAATTTCTAATTCGATAAATTCCGAGCTTTCCATAACACCTATTGATCTAGATTCATGGGATTTACATAATGTCATTGTCCAGCGTGAGTGGCAAAACATCGACATCTTAATTTTGGAGGAAAATATTAAACTGGCGATTATTATAGAGAATAAAATCGACAGTTCCGAATCAAAAGGACAACTTAAACGCTATTGCGAAACAATAAAAAAACATTTCCCGGATTATAAGTTAGTATGTCTGTACCTGACTCCTGAAGGTCACATTCCCTCGCATGAAGAATATATCCCGATAAGTTATGAGTTAGTCTGTGAAATTGTCGAAACTTTGATTGAAACGAAAGAGTCTGTGTTGGGTTCTGACTTATTAGCCTTAATTAAAAACTATGCAGTAATGCTAAGGAGGCATATTGTGGGCGAATCAGAAATTGCCAAACTGTGTCAAAAAATATACCGCAAGCATCAAAAGGCCCTTGATCTTATTTTTGAATACAAACCTGATTTACATGTGCAAACTCGAGAATACCTTGAAAGTCTAATCGATCAAAATCAGGACTTACTCAAAGACAATTGTTCTAAGGCTCATATAAGATTCTTATCCAAAGATTGGGATGTGCCTAATCTAAAAAAAGGTAAAGGTTGGGTGCGTTCAAATAGAATGCTGCTATTTGGATATTACAATGGTCCTGAAAAGATTGTTTTAAGGCTACACATTGGACCAGGTGATGATGAAACCCGAAAGAAGTTATATGAGATGGCTTCTGCTAATAAACCTGTTTTCAAAGCAAGTGGCAGCTTAACCCGTAAGTGGAAATGTATATACACTCGTACTTTTGTTACAAAGAATGAATTACAGGATAATGAATATGAGGCGATTATAGAAAAAATCACAAAACAATGGCAGAAGTTCCTTGATGATTTACCAGCTATCAGAAACGTAGTAAAAGGCGAGAAGTGGATATGGGAATGATACCATGAACGATAAGCAAACATAAACTAAAGAAACTGTTACCCATGTAGTCGGTATAATATGTTACCCATGTTTCGGTTGACACAGCATGTAGTACACTTTTTATGCCGGGATGATATCGACGACGACGACGGTTATGTTATCGTGTCCGCCGGCGTAGTTTGCTTTTCTTATTAGCTTTACGCATGCATCCTGTGAATCGTCCTCGGTCCTGAGCAACTCTGCAATTGCGTCGTCGTCAAGCATATCTGTCAGGCCGTCACTGCATAGAAGGAAGCGGTCGCTTTCGGCGACTTCAAAGGTTTTGACGAACGGCTCTATCTCGTCTTTTTCCATTCCCATATAATTCGTGATCTCGCCGGCTGCGGGATGGTCCTGGGCCTCGTGACGTTCTATTTCGCCTGCGTCGATGAGTTCTTCGACTGTGGATTGATCTTTTGTAACCTGTTTTAATATTTCGTCACGAAGCAGGTATACCCTGCTGTCGCCGGCGCTTGCGATGTAAGCTCTGTCGGCTGCGATCAGCAGAACAACGACCGTGGCACCCATCTCCTTGTGGCCGTCGCCGTTTTCGGCTTCCATGCGAAGGTGCTCGCTTTGTGCTGCAACAGACCTCTTTAAGTATCGGCGTATCGAATTTACACTGTGAGATCTTAGATTCTCAAGGCCGGCCTCGATCATCACCGGTAAGTCATCGGCAACTATCTGCGAAGCAATCTCACCGCCCTGATGTCCGCCCATACCATCGGAAACTAAGAACAATCCCGTGTCAGCGGCTGTGGCGAACGCATCCTCGTTACCTTCTCGCTGCCTGCCCTTATTGGTCGCCGCTCCCCATACAAACCAGAATTTCTTCTTCAAAAGTTCCCTCTGCGATGGACCCATCGAACATCCTTTCCCGGGAACCTCTAAAAATTCATTTTGGCATGCAAGCGAATCTTTTTGATTCTGACTGCCTTTAGGCAGATAAGCTCGTGATTTGTCGGTTTTTTACATAATACAAACTGTAATTGTAAAAAGCGTTTAATGATTCTAATCATCTATGTCAGGAAAAAACCGCCTTAGCTTCGGCTAAGGCTGATTTCCCTTCCTTGCCAGAATACAAAAATCTTCTACTTACCGCTCAAAAGTAATTATTAGAACTACCCTTGCTTAAACAAGTTTTTGCGTGCACCACGGACAACTGTTCCAGAAATTAGTATCGACAGGCCAGCGGCATTTCGGACATTTTTCTGGAAAAATATCGCTCTTCCACGGCTTTTTGACCTTGCGATTGCACCAGGGGCAATAACGCATAAAGCGCATCAACTTACCCGAACAATGTTTGCAGTGACTGTTGTACTTTACTTTTATCTTAACGTCGTCTTCGTCGGGTTTGATCCCCGATCCATAACACCACGGGCAATAATGCCACGTTGGCAGGATACCCTTATGGCATCTCGGGCAAACATAATTGAATTTTGTCCGGCGAGTAAAGCGATTCTTCGCACTGCTGCACCACGGGCAAATGATCATCCCTTCGGTAATCGGCTCGCCGCAATCGACGCACTGATGAAAATGCGTAAACACCCTTTTGTATCTTCGAATAAACGCCTGCCGTCTAATCTGTTTCCAGTCCAGCTTTGTAAAGTCGATCGTATTAGGAACGTTGACGCCGCTTAGCTTCGGCATGGCCTTTAGCATCTCGGCAAGCATCTGGCCGGCGTTTGCAAACCGATCGGCAGGGTCGACTGACATCGCTTTTTTCATGAAGCGAACGAACTGGGCATTGGTGCGCTGACGCAAACGATCGTATCCGCGCGGGGGCCACCTGAATGGCCACTTAGGCAAATAGCCGGTCAGATATTGATAAAGTATAAGAGCTGCCGAAAAGCAATCGCTGCAATACCTTGGGTGGCCGTAGGCCTGCTCGGGGGCAACATAACCGGGCGTGCCGAAATCATCGGTTGTCTGCATGCGTCCCTTGATCTTGAGCCCGATACCAAAGTCGCCTATCGCAACATGATTGTCGGGGAAAAGAAAAATATTGCCCGGAGTAACATCGCAATGAACTATACGATTTTTATGAGCACACTTAAGGCCTTCCAGAACATCGATCATTATCGACAGTATCCGGCGGACACTCATCGGCTTTGAACAATCGTCTAACGTGCCGGTCGATAATTCCGAAGCAAGAACCGTATAGCCGTCGATTATTTCGACATTTTTTACGGGAAAGATATTCGGATGCCGCAATTGCGAGACCAGCCGAACTTCATTAAGAACACTCTGGTTGTCGCGTTGGCCGTTGGTTTGGACATGAGGTATCTTAAGGGCTACCCAGATATTTTCTATGGTATCCCACCCCTTCCAAACCTCGCAATGTCCCCCTTCGCCAAGCTGCTTTCCAAAGCGGTATTTGCCGAGTTGGACACCTTTTTTCAATTTCATGTGTGCCCGGTTATTACAGGTCTTGTCTTGTCTTTTAGCCATATCCTTATTTCGGACTAAAGAGCGTGTTACTCAAACACATTACGGCAAAATAACTTGCCTATTTGCAAGAAACTGAATATTTCGACCGGAAAATATCTCCGGAGCCAAGACGCTCGATGCCCTCTTTTTCACTCAATTGCCCGTGAAACCCCTTATTATCATCAAACCCGAACCACGGCTCGATGCACACATACCTCGCCCCCGCCTCGGCCCAGAGGCCCAGATACTTAAAACCGGAATATCGGACCTTAACCACCCTGCCATGCTTCGTACATTTCAAACTCACAGACTGCGACTTTAGCCCCTTGAAGATCAAGGCATCGGCATTAAACACATCGTCGTTAAGAACTATCGTGTCATCGTCATCGAGATATTTTTCGGTGCACCCCCCGATGGTCCCATCGACAACATACCATCTGCCCGCAGTCTCTTTCTGCTCGAACTGAAGATAGTAATCGCTGCCAACTATCCCATCACCCAACGGCGTCGCAAACGCAGGATGGGCGCCTATCGAAAAATACATCTCAGTTTCGTTTAGGTTTTCAACTTCGTAGGCAACCTCAAGAGCGTTACCGATCAAAGTATAGATAACCCGCAAGACAAATCTATAAGGAAATACCTTAAGTGTTCCCTCGCTTTCCCTCAGTTCGTAGATAAGCTTATCGCTTTGGCTCGTGACAAGCTCAAACTCACTGCCCCTGGCAAACCCGTGCTTGCCAATATGATATTGCTTATCGCCGATCCTGCACACGCCGCCATTTAATCGTCCTACAACAGGGAAGAGCAATGGCGACTGACCCGCCCAGACATTCGGATCGCCAGCCCACATAAACTCTCTGTCGTCGGCAATCGTCTTAATGCTCGTTATCTCGGCGCCAACGCTCTTGATCGCAACGGCAAACTTATCGTTTTCGATCGTGGTTATCATCGTTTTCTATTCCGTAAATTCTATAATTATCTTTGCCGCAAGATATCCTAAACAATCCCAGGGACCACCATCCACTCAACTTCCCAGCCGTCATCATCGCTTAGGCATAACACCCCGCCCTGGACAAATTTGACCGATGCTTTGTTTTCATCGCCCGTCAGCAGCAGGGATGCAAGCTTGCTCATAAAGGGCAGGTGTCCGACAAGCATAATGTCTTTGTCCGAACTGGCGACTCTGTACTTTATATCTGCGACATCATCATTCGGATTTAACCCCACGACAGTTTCCACTTGTCCGTCAACCGTCATTGCCGCCGAAAGCATCTCAGCGGTCTGCATTGCCCTTGTCTTTGGGCTATGCCAAACTTTCGCGGAAATATTCAAGGTCTGTATAAAACCTGCAACCCTCTCAACGTCACATTTGCCCTGTTCCGACAGGGGCCGCTCCACGTCGACCTCTTTAGAAACACAATTACCATGCTGAACAAGATAAATTTTCATTTTATGCCCCCTTAAAATATCGAACGGGCGAAGCTGAAAGACTGCGGCTATCAAAAAATTAAAAATGCGGGCGACCAGAATCGAACTGGCGCATCTAGCTTGGGAAGCTAGCGTTCTACCATTGAACCACGCCCGCGTAAACCTTTAACTGGCAAGACTATATATGATTTCTACCCCTCTGTCAAGCGTCAAAATATGACCCTCTGCGTCAATCCTGCGTCAATGTCAAACCTTGAGGCAGTGGGTATTGAGTTATAAATGTAGTAAAAACAGGCATAACTTGGCTTTCTTAATGCTGAGCTGACTTTTCTTATATTATGCCATTTACCTTTTATTCATTTTTCTAAACTGCAAAGGCGTCATACCCACCTGCTCCTTAAAGATGCGATTGAAGTAGCTTTGGTTGTTATATCCGTTATCGAAAGACACTTTCGTACAGTTGTCGTCTGTTGACAGTAATTGATCCCTGGCGCGTTCGATCCTCACTTTCGTCAGGTAGTCGATAGGCGTAATGTTCATTTGTTCTTCACAGCCATCCCATAGAAAATCA
>JAGLHQ010000352.1 GCA_023143375.1 Planctomycetota bacterium | reverse complement strand
TTCGGCACGAGGGTTGCCCTGTTTCCTGGAAGCAAATAAAGTTTCAAAAAAGTACGAAATGTTAAAATAGGGAACTTGCGCGAAGGCCCCTATTATGTTTTAATGCTCTCCATGAGCATAAAGAAACCTAAAATCAAAGAGTCTCAACTGGCGGGCTTTAAGTATTTCAAGATCGTCAACAAGATGCTCCGGCGTCTTAACGAGGCCGGGTGCGAGCGTGACAGGGCGGGCAATCGCATACTTCACATGGACGAATATGTCTCACTGCTTCTGCTTTATATGTTCAATCCGATCTGCGATTCAATGCGAGCAATACAGAGGGTTAGCGAACTTAAGAAAGTTCAAAAAAAGCTCGGTGCCGCACGCGCATCACTCGGCAGTTTATCGGAAGCATCGACGGTATTCGACAGCGAGCTTCTTAAAAACATTATCCAGGAACTTTCCTTAAAACTGCCGAGTGTTTCAAAGATTGACGGCTTTGACGATTCAAAAGGAATACTGACAGCCGTTGACGGAACGGTAATAGAGGCCGTCGGCAAAATGGCATGGGCCTTGTGGCAGACGGATCACAATGCTATAAAAGTTCATTGTCAGTATGAAATATTGCGAGGCATCCCTGTAAGTATGGATGTAACCGATGCCAACAGCAGCGAAACGGCTGTGCTAGCTTCTATCCTGCAATCTAACAGGATTTACGTACTTGATCGAGGTTACGCCAAATACGCATTGCTCGAAGAAATAACGAATGTCAAAAGCTCGTTCGTATGCCGCATTCGTGATAATGCTTTATACAAGGTCAACGAGGATAAAACATTAACCGACAAGGCAGTTAAAGAAGGAATTGTTTTTGACAAGACTGTCAACCTTGGCGGAGATCCCAAAAGAGTAATACTTAATAATGTTCGAATCGTTGCGGTTAAATGTAAACCATCAGGCCGGAAATATCATGAAAAAGGACGGGGCGGACCTAAGCAGGGACAGGTGTTATTAATAGTCACAGATCGTTTTGATCTTGAGCCGGAGACGATAGCTGCGATCTATAAACACCGCTGGACGATTGAGATTTACTTCAGGTTTTTTAAGCATGTCCTTGGCTGTCGTCACTTGATAAGTCACAACAAAAACGGCATTGAGATACAGGTGTATGTGGCGATAATCGCGTGTATGCTAATCAGTTTATGGACCGGCGGAAAGCCTACTAAACGAACATACGAGATGATCTGCTGGAACTTCATGGGCTTAGCTGACGATGAAGAACTGGACGCTCACATCGCCGGCCTCAAATTGCATAAATAGAAACGAAAGGGCCTGTTTACAAATACAGACGCCTCGGCTAATGCTGCGCAGCAATAACTTGCAAGCAGCACAACAACGCTATACAATCGACAAAATAAGCTCAACGCTACATGAAACTACAAAGGGCAACCCGCGTGCCGAACACTATTGCCCC
>JAGLHQ010000351.1 GCA_023143375.1 Planctomycetota bacterium | reverse complement strand
TTAGCTGTGACCCTTCGCCCGGGAACGATGTTATGGTCTGAACGCTTCCTTTGCCGTAGCTTCGCTGCCCGACGATGACGGCGCGTCTGAACTTTTCGTCCTGAAGTGCGCCTGCTACGATCTCCGAGGCGCTTGCCGACTCTCCGTTTATGAGCACAACTATGGGATAACCGGAATGCGTTCCTTTTTTGTGTGCGGTCTCATACGACGAGACTCCCCATCTTGGCTGTGATTTCACGATGAGTCCGTTATCGACGAATAGATCGACGATGCCTGCGGCGGCGCTTAGGTATCCGCCGGAGTTGAAACGCAAATCAATAACCAGCCCGTTAAGCCCGTCAGCTTCCATTTCATTGAGAGCCTTATCCATGTCGGACACGGTGTTTTCCGAAAATGCAGTGATGCGTGCATATCCGATCTTGTTTAGCGGATCGACAATATGCCCCCACTTGCCGGCGTTGGCTCTTTGCCACCCCTGGATGGTTGGTACGACTATCTTTCCCCTTGTAATAACCAAGTCCTCTGTATCGTCCTCTTCGGCACCTGCGTGCCTTATTGTAAGCGTAACCGGTGTTCCGGCTGGGCCTGTGATCTTGCTTACCGCGCAATTCATGGTCATATCTTTGGTAGCTTCACCGTTGATGGCAAGTATCGAGTCGTCGGCATCCAGGCCGGAATGATAGGCGGGCGTATTAGGTATAAGGCTGATCGCTGTTAGAACTCCGCGAACCTTCGAGATGCGTATTCCGATACCGGTGAACTCGTTGGTCATCATCTTCTGGAAATCCTTGACCTCCCATGGCCATACAAGGCTGGTGTACGGATCGAGGGATGCAAGAGCCGCTTTTGAGAACTGGGCGATCAAAACCTCTTTAGGAAGCTTCATTGTATTATCGTTAAGCTCAAGGACCTCATCGAATGCCCATATAAATTTCTTCAATGTCACCAGATTTTTTGGAGAGTTAACTTCGGTCTTTACGATATCAAGTCCGATCGACCATTTTTCAAGAGCCGCGGCATCTGCGGAGTACGCAAGCTCTTTATCGCTTCTGGCGATAACCTCGCCGAGCAGACGCGATCGCTCGATACCGTCGTTTGCCATCTGTGCATAATCTATGACGTTCACATAATTGAAATCCAGGGCCTTTATCGCCCGGATAAGCATGTTTTCTTTTATCCCCTCGTGACGCTGGATGCTGGTCTCGCAGCTATTGTCCATCAGCGACATCTCGATCATCGCCATCTTGGTCAGCATCTCTGCGTGTTCTTCATATTCCTTGTTGTCTTTATCAAGTTCTGTCAGCCAGTAGTAGCAATGTGCATAAGCATCGACCCATTTACCCTGAGATTCGAACTTGCGTGCAAGGGCCAAAGCCTTTTCGATCGTCTCGATAATGAAAGGATCTGCCAGTAACTTTTGCTTCTCTTCCGGGTTCGCGTACTCTGCGGCCTTTAGCGACGTTGCAAAAATATCGCTTATATACGCGGCCTGCTGGTCGTCGGTAAGCTCTTTTTTGACAACAGGAGCCTCTTCGCCGGCGGGCTCTTTTGCTTTTTCTGCGGGCGTCTCTTTAGCAACCGGAGCTTCTTCTTTGACGGGTTCTGCGGGAACCGCTTTTTCGCCGGCGAGCCACTTTTCTACAAATATCCGCTTGTCGTCCATATCCACATCGCCGTCGCCGTCAAGGTCCTTTTCATCAAATTCGGGAATCTCAACTACAAGGGCAGCCGGTTCCGGTTCGGGCTCTATCGGTGTTTCAGCTTTTGCGACCGGTTCAATATCGTTGGGATCGTAAACTCTGGGGCCGAGCTTTAGCTCGTCAAGCTCTTTGGCCTGTTCGCCAAGGCCCTCTTTGTTAGCGTTTGCTCGTAATTCCATGATGCGATCGTACTCGCTGATGAGCGTTCGCACCTGTTCGAGGCGACGATTGCTCAGATCGGACGAATCTTCGAGTATCTGGCGGGCATCTTGAAATTGTCCTTTCTGGATCATATCGCAGACAGTGTCTACTACAGCGTCGTTTGTCGGGCCCTGCTGGGTCGGGATCAGGAACCTTAGAATATCATCCTGCAGATCGGCGCACAAAGCACCTGCACAAAGAACGACCAAAACCATAACAAGATCAAGGGCATTAATAAGCGGTTTGAGTTTTTTGCGGTACATATTTTTCAACCGAAAACTCCTTAGACAAAAAGATACCGACAACAAAGGCCCGGCTGGCAACGAATGTTAACTAACCCTTAAGGAAACCTTTTAAAACAAAAAGCCCCGTCCGACCCGCTTGAAACAAGCGGGTCAGGCGTGGCGAATAATCAAAACTATTACATGCACTCAGTGGCTTTACCGGCGCAACCGAGAATCTGTAATTTGTGCTTTACCATGTCCTTGATAGCTTCTCTGCCTGGGCCGAGGTACTTTCGAGGATCGAACTCAGCAGGGCTGCTAGCAAAGACCTCGCGAATCTTTGCTGTAAGTGCCATCCTAAGATCGGTATCGATATTAACTTTACAAACGGCAAGCTTCACTGCCTCGCTGATAGCATCCTCAGGAACACCCATCGCGTCAGGCATCGCCCCGCCGTACTTGTTGATCAAATCCTTAAATTCCTTGAGAACACTGCTGGAACCGTGCATAACCAACGGATAACCGGGCAGCTTTTCCTGAATCTCTTGTACTACGTCGATGGCGAGCTTTGGTGCGGTCTTAAACTTATAAGCACCGTGGCTGGTCCCTATGGCTACTGCCAGGGAATCGCAACCGGTCTTTTCGACGAACTCGACGACCTGATCGGGATCGGTCAGATGCTTGTGTATATCCTCAGCAGAAACGCCGACAACATCTTCCTCGATACCACCGAGCTGACCAAGCTCTGCTTCTACGACAACACCGCGGGCATGAGCGTAGTCAACGACCTGCTTGGTGATCTTGATGTTCTCCTCGAACGGTGCGTGCGATGCGTCGACCATGACAGAAGTGAATCCGTCATCGACACACTGCTTGCACGACTCGAAAGTGTCGCCGTGATCCAGATGCATACATATCGGTATGTCCGGATTCTCCTCAACTGCAACGTTAATTATCGCTTTTAAGTAACTCATGCTCGCGTAAGAACGAGCCCCCCGTGAGATCTGAAGAATCAGAGGGGCCTTTTCTTCGGCAATAGCATTTACGATACCCTGGGTGATCTCCATGTTGTTTACATTAAAAGCGCCGATTGCATAGCCGTTCTTATAGGCCATTTCAAACATTTTTTTCGTATCGACTAAAGGCATACTGAATACTCCTTACTAAAAAAGGTTATTAAAATTATGTTTTTACCAATCGTTAATTTACGGTTTTGCCTACGTTTTTGTACAAACATTTTAATACCCATGAAAACGGATAACTATCAAAAGTACGGGGTCGTACTAATATTCTTCACCGGTTAATCGGTTCAAATTCGCATTTTTTCTATCGCCAAACCCAAGCTCCTTGACACCTTCCGGCCAGACACTGAAAACAAGCGCATTGTTGTCCATGGACTTGTCTGCCGAAAGCGTAAGTGCGTAATACATTCTGTGATACTTTCTTAATATAGCCAGTTTATTTTTTACATTTTTCCCAAAATCAAAGTTGTATTCCTGCGAGAATGTAAGCGTGTAACGCGGATTAAGTGCATAGCTAAC
>JAGLHQ010000350.1 GCA_023143375.1 Planctomycetota bacterium | reverse complement strand
GGTACAGTCCTGGATTGTAACATAATTCGTAACACTTTAGCCAAGTGACGCGGCGAATTCTGCCAGTCTTGGCAGGTTACCTGTTTTGATATAAATTTTCAACGCTTTTTTGGCTGTATCTACGGGATTCAGCCCGCGTTGTTTGATCGTAAAAAACACACTCATCAGAACCGACTGCGTCATTGCTCCACGTTGGCTTCTGTTGTTGTAACTGTTCTTTCGCATTATCACCGCACCGCGAATACTTCGCTCGCCAAAATTATTATCAAACGGCACATCAGTATTATGCAAAAACGTAAAAACTTCATCCTGATGCCGGGTCAATCTTTTCACCAGCCGCCTTGCTTCTTTGTTGGACCAATTATGTTCAAGCAAAAGCTGCAATCGTTTTTCAACACGCCCGCAAAGACGCAGATAAGTTGCTTCGTCCAATTCTGCCTTACGCTTTTGCAGCCGTATCGCATCACGGATAAGCCTTTTGAGTTTCTTACAAAACTTTGCCCAGTCGCCGCCGCTGTCTTTATATTTCCAGACCCGTTCCAGATCACGCAGTAAATGCACGAGACACTTCTGTTTGGCGCAGGTCAGAACATTATAAGCAAACCAGAAATCGCTTACTAAAACTCCGTCAAAATATTCTTTTATAAACTTGAGTACCACCGGCCTTCCGCGAGATCGTTCAATCGTAAATATCGTCGCCGTTTTACTCGTAAAACACCATAACCAGTGCGTCTTACCGTTTACACGCCAACCGGTCTCATCGCCGTGCAATACGCCTGCATGTTGAATATCTTCGAGAATCTCGTCATACCACTTCAGCAGTATATCAGCCAGCCGATGCCACATTTGAACGAGTCCGCCTGACGAGATCTTAAACTGAAGATGGAAATTAAACACAGCAAGTATCTGAGAGATCGTATTGCCCAATGCATAATGAAGCCAGGCACTTAAAACCAGTATGCCGTTACCGATCGATGATTTGGGCAAAGCTTCCGTTATCACAGGCTCGACGATTTTATCACACGCAGGACAAAAGTCTCTGCCAATTACATGCTCAACGGTTTCAACGCTTACATCTTCAGGGATATCTTCGATTATCCGTCTGCGTTTGGCTAATCGCCTTTTAAGTTCACCTCCACAGTCCGGACAATAATCAGCTTGATGCTCAACAGTGCGATCTATTTTAGGCCGTTGTCGGCGAGAACCTTTGTGTCCTTTTTTTCGCCCCGGCTTTTTTCCACGTCTCTTGCTCGCCTTGTTATCCTTGGCGAATACGGGTTTTTGAGCCGAGGGTGTTGAAGGGTCGGCGGCAATCGCAGCAGGAAGATTATTCCGCTGAGCCAGCATTTGCGACTGCTGCAATAACGCAAAGATCACAGCTTCTTCGCCTTGCTCATAAATAGCTTTAGCCTGCTGCTTCGTCAGACCGGGGCCAAAAGACAAATTGCCAAGTACATTTTGTTCAGTGCTTACTTTCATTACACCGAACTATATACATAATACCAGATG
>JAGLHQ010000035.1 GCA_023143375.1 Planctomycetota bacterium | reverse complement strand
TCGAAACCGCAGAGATCGCCGTTAGCGCAGCTTTGACCGGGCATCTTGTGTTAAGTACGCTTCATACCAACGATGCTTCCGGCGCGATTTCACGATTGATAAGGCTTGGTATACCTGCTTTCCAGGTAGCATCTGCTACTCTGGGAACCGTAGCTCAGAGGCTCATCAGAACCATCTGTCACGAATGCAAAGAGCCTTATGAACCTACTGCAGATGAGATGGCGGCTCTTTACGGCGATGAAATTCCGGCAAAAAAACCACAGCTTTACAAAGGTAAGGGCTGTAATGCCTGTCATGAAACCGGGTTTAAGGGAAGACAGGGTGTATTTGAAATACTTGATATATCTGCCGAGATGAAAAGGTTGATAGTCAACAATTCCTCGGATGATCAGATCAAAGAGTGTGCAATAAGAAATGGAATGAGATCGTTGAAAGCTCAGGCAATACAAAAAGTAACCGAAGGTGTCACCACCTTGGACGAATTGCTTAGAGTAGTCGATGTAAGGGGCGATTAATGCCAAATTATGAATACATAGCAAAGGATGCCAGCGGTAACACTTTCAACGGTGTTTATTCGGATATCGATAATGTAAAAGAGCTTAAAGAAGAGCTCTCAAAGATGGACTATAAGCTTGTCAAATGTCACAAGATCAAAACTGCAAGCAGTGCCACAGGCGGCAAAATAAAACCTTCCGAGATCGTAACCTTTGCTTACGAATTTTCAGGTATGTATTCCGCGGGTCTTTCTATAACCAGGTGCCTTGAGACATTCGGGGTGCAAACGGAAACGCCCGCTTTTAAAGAAATAATTATGGATATCAAGCAGAAGATCGAACAGGGAATGACATTGCGAGATGCTTTTGAAAAGTATAAGGATGTTTTCTCCGATTTCTTTCTCGGTATGGTCGAAGCCGGCGAAGCGGGCGGAAAGCTCGGGGAAACACTGCACATGGCGGCGGTATATCTCGAAAAGAAAGACCAGCTTAGGAGGCAGGTCAAAAGCGCATTTGCATACCCGATCGTTGTCTGCGTAATGTGCCTGCTTATCGTTACTGCGCTTATAATATTTGTCATTCCCGTATTCCAGAAGCTGTACAGCCAGCTTGACGTACCGCTTCCGGTACCTACGATGGTGCTTATCTTTGTAAGCGAGGTGGTCCGGAATTATTGGTGGATCGCAACCCCCGTCATCGTCGGGATAGTAATGCTATTTAAGACCATCTGGGGGAAACCATTCTTTAGGTCGTGGCTTGACAGGTACAAACTGAGCATGCCGGTCTTCGGAAAGTTAAACAGGATGGTCGTAGTTAGCGGTTTCGTTCGGACATTTGCTATGATGGCAAAAGCCGGCGTCCCCATAGTAGAGTCCATCGGGCTTGCAAGCCAGGTCGCTGACAATACCGAAATGGATAAGATCGCCAAGGTTATGCAGGAAGATATTATGACCGGAAGCTCGATCACGGTGCCGATGGCCAGATATGCGGTTTTTCCGCCAATGATCATCCAAATGGCCGCTGCCGGCGAAGAAGCGGGTATCCTGCCGGAGATGCTGACAAAGGGTGTTGATTTTCTCGATACGCAGATAGATATGCTCATAAAGTCAATGCTCGTCAAAATAGAGCCCGTATTATCGGTCGTTATGGGTACTGTCGTAGGATCGATACTGATGGGAGTATATCTTCCGATGTTCGATTATATGGGACACATAAAATAATATAAAATAAAATTGCAAAAGTACTCCCCCCAACCTGTCGATACCAAGTGTGGATGCTGAGAATTAATGGAGTTGGTATATTTGATATTTGAGAGAGGTAGATTAATGGTTAGGTTTGTCAAAAGAAAAGGTGTTACTCTTATTGAATTGTTGATTGTCATTTTAATTCTGGCTGCGCTGGCTGCTATCGCCATTCCGAGAATATCTCAGAGTGCGTCAACTGCAAAGGCAAACGCCTGCTGGACAAACATTGATGTAATAAATTCGTCTATCGAGATGTACAACGCTGATAACGGCAGCTACCCCGCCAATTTGACTACGATCACACAGGATACGTCTTACTTCCCGGATGGTGAGCCAACGTGCCCGGTAACCGGTCTTGTATATCCTGCGGCATTAGTGAACAATAGGGTTGATGTAACGCTGCACGGTAATCCTCACCCATAGTTATAAACCAATATTATAAAGAAATATAAGGATGGTTGCGGGTTGGCGTAACTGTCCTTTTTTTAATGGTGCTGAAATGAAAAAAAATAATTCGAGAGCCTATACGCTTACAGAGCTTGTCATTGTTGTGATGTTTATTGGGATCATGGCGGCGATCGCGATACCGCGAATAAACTTTGCAGTGATACGAAGGAGTAAGTCAGGCACTACGGTCCAAAAGGTCGTTGCGAATCTAAGACGTGTCAGGACACTGGCAATATCAGATGCAGCGGCAAACACAGACGGATATTCGCTTAAGATGACCGGCGGGGCCCCGTATTCGGGATACACCATCGTAAATGAGGACACTTCTACCGAGGTTGACACATATTCGTTCGATCCGGCGATCGCCGTGACAAACGGCGATACTTTTAATTTCGGCCCGTTAGGCAGTCTTGTAGGCGGAAGCGATACGCAGATAGATATTGCCGCAGATGGCAGAAGCTATACTATTACAATAACTACTGCAACAGGTATGGTTAAATGGGTACAAAACTAAACAAAAAATCTAAGAGACATTGTAGAAAAGCCAGGGCATTTACGCTTACTGAGGTAGTTGTTGCCTCCGGGCTGTTGGTTGTTGCAATGATCCCTATCCTTCGAGGCCTCACCGCGGCCCATTTCGGAGCGAGAATTATCGAAAAGAAAACAACATCCCTTTCGCTCGCCCAGACAAAACTCGACGAGATGAAAGTTCGCAGCGTATACGACTATGTCGGAATGATTACAGAGGTGAATACGGATATGGGGGATTCGTATTTGTGTTCTGTTACAGTTAGCGCGGTTGGAGCAAATTTGAAGAATGTCACAGTAGAGGTCGGACATGACGATGACGGCAATAATGTTCTAGCTGCCGATGAGGTAACAGTGACCCTTGATACGCTCATAGCAAAAAGATGGTAACCTTTTCTTAGAGCAATTTAATTTTTCGTGCTCGCTTTTTGCCTGTTGCGGCTTCGGCTGTCGGCATCAGAATTACTCGCAATATTTCAATATTGCTGCGCATTCTTCTTTGCCAGCCTCGTCCTCTCGACGGCATAAAGCGGAGCAGAAAATATTAAAGTGCTCTAGTTTATCGGACCTGTTATTTAACCCGACAAGTTTTTTTAACACCATGCAATATCGTCCCATAAGAAACTGCCTTTTCTATGAAACAGCCGCATTTTCGCTATTTTCCACATCGGCATTATTTTGCTCCTAACAATCCGTATGCCCGCTAACGAGGCCGTTTTTTATGTCGATATAGAAGCGGAGATATAGAGATAAAGTAAATATTATAATCAAGGATGCAATATGCTTGAAAATAGTTACGTTTTAAAACACCATAAGGGCTTGACATTGCTCGAGATGGTCATATCTCTTGCGATCATGATAGTTATTATGGGCGCTTTGCTGCCGCAGATAGTCGCCATAAACAAAAGCTGGGACTCCAGGATACACAGCAGCAACGCTCTGCAAAATGGAAGGGTGCTTGTCGAGCATATAAACAGAAACCTTGCCGCGGCGACAAAAATAATAGCCGTCTCCGAGTCAACAGAAGATGCAGGTTACATCGAATTCCAGGACAGCAAAGGAGATATACAACGATATGAAATTTCCCCGAAATATATGGTGCAGTTCGGAAATCCAGGTGCGTTGCAGGATCTTGCCGGGCCCATAGGCAAGTTCAATGTTAAATGCTATGATGATCACGATCTGGATACGCCGATTGACATTGACACGTATGGCGTAGGTGGGATACGTTTTATAAAAACAAGCCTTATTCTTACAAACGCAGCCGAGTTGGGGCAGGATAAAGCATTAACAGCGACAGCCTATTTGCGAACCAACCCCGCTATTGACGATCCTTTAAGAGGCATAACTCCAGGGACGGTCAATCCAATAGCGGTAGATATTGGTCCCAGTTATATTCCGGCAATATGCAGAATCGATGAGACCCATTATCTATGGAGTAATGGTTACGAAGACGACTATGTTTTTCATGCCGACCCCGATACCGGCAATATTACCGTGCTCAGCAAGTACGATCATACGGGTGACAGACGCCTGATGCCGGTCTTTTGCAAGATCGATGACGATCATGTCCTCAAAGTCTCTTGCCGTGGTATATTTCCTGGTTATGCTTGTGTGTTCACTATAAACGCAGATTGGACAATTACCGAAGAACCGGGTTTAGAGTTTGACTCGGATAAGGGCCACTGGGCAAGCTTAGCAAAGATAGATGACGATAATTATCTTTGCGTTTATTCTGGTAAGGGTTCCGATGGTTTTGCTACTGTACTTACCATAGATCCTTCTGATTGGTCTATAACAAGCGGCCCTAAGCTAGAGTTTGATACCTCTTTGGGAGAATGTACTTCGATCGCAAAAATTGATGATTGGCACTACTTGTGTTTATACAAAAGTGTTAGAGGAAATGCTTTTGTGATGACAGTCGATTCCGGTACTTATGCACTTACAGCTAATCCAATTGTTACAGTGTATAATTCTTTTTTGACCCTCGGACGTTCGGATGTCTATGCTATTGATACCGATCACTATATTGTCAATTATTCCTCTCGTGTATGGCCGCCAAGAAATGAAGTGGTACTTTTAAGAGTAAACACTGCTGATTGGACCATAGCGGCAACTGCACCGATAAAAATATCAGATGATGGGATAAAAAATTCAGCCATGGGTCAGTACTCAGCTACTGATTATGTAGTCATTACTAGTGATTATTCTAGTATCAATGCAGTAGAGGTAAGTGTGGACATTTCGGATTGGACCGTTTCAGTGGAAGCACCCGTTGTTGTCGATCCATCCGATGATATTACGGCTGATCCCGCGGCAACACAGATCAACGGCAAGAATGTTATTTGTACTTATCCGGGCAGTGCCGGTTTCAATGCGGTAATTATTCGGATAGCGAATGTTGTATACCCATAACATGACAAAGTTAAAATTTTAAACGGTGAGAGCATAAAGATGACAAAAAAACGAAAAGGTTCGGTAATGCTTATAGCGATGTTCGTTATCGCGCTGATGACGACTCTGGTAATAGGCATCGTACAGATGAACACCGAGGAGATACA
>JAGLHQ010000349.1 GCA_023143375.1 Planctomycetota bacterium | reverse complement strand
CGTTATCACGGTATGTCGCCTTTGGTCTGCCAGGGGATCGTCGAAGGCTTGTTTAAGCCAAGAGCGATCGACCAAGTGGAGTGCTACGAGGCGGCGATGATGTTCGCGCAAACAGAAGGTATGATATGCGCACCTGAAACGAGTCATGCGATCGCGGCGACGATACAGGAAGCTAAGAAGTGCAAAGAGACGGGCGAAGCTAAAACCATCCTTTTCGGCTATAGCGGCCACGGCCTGATGGACCTGCTTGGTTACGATGCATACCTTAGCGGTAAGCTTAATGCTTACGAACTTCCACAGGAAGAACTCGATAAGACCGAAGCGTGCCTTAAAGACTATCCACCGGCTGAGGAACGTAAGAGCGGGAAATGGTAGATTGTGATTCGGGACTCGTGACTCGTGATTAGTTCCGCCTTTGGCGGTACTGACGTTCTGTCAGTTTAGGGTTTGTGATTCTGGGTTTGTGATTCGTAGAAGTTATGTTTCGGCGTTGGTGAGGCGTCGGTTACAGGGTGGTTCGCCACCTTTGTTTATTTTTTTACAGAAGGAGAATTTCATGAAAAAAAGGATTTTGTTAACAATGGTAGCGGTTTGTTTATTTGGTTCAGCCGCCAATGCAATGGTCGATGAGATTCACGGTACGATCGATGCAACTTATGTCAGTCGTTATATCTGGCGCGGGTACGATGCATACCCATCGGACGACGGTGCGATCCAGCCAAGCATCGATCTTGATCTGTTCGGAACCGGATTTGGATTTACGGTTTGGATGTCACGTCCGAACCAATCGGGGCATGAGAACAGCGAGTGGCTGACATACACACTGTATTACAAAAACATGGTCTGGGCAGAAGAGAACTATGCGATGGCTTACAAAGTCGGCTATACATATTTCAGCTATCCTGACGGTCCTAAGCAAGGAACGGCAGGTGAAGGAGGTGCCGACGGCGACGCACAGGAAATCTTTGGCGAGTTTGCCTGGCCCAAGATTTGCCCGTTTGGAACAGTTCCGTTCTACGCAGTTTATGGATACTGGGCCAGCGAAAGCAATGCAGTTAACAGGAACAACACCGGATGGGCACATGTATTCGGTATTTCGAAAGACTTCGAAGGACCTGCGATCCTTCCTGGAACCGATTCTCAGCCGATGAACTTTACGGCTTATACGGTTTATAATGACAGTGTTGGACCGGCTGGTAAAACTGCCGACCATGACTGGTCACATGCGGTATTCAGCTTAAAGAGCCCGTTCCCGATCAACGACTCTCTTACGTTTACGCCGGGGTTTTACTTCCAGAAATCATTTGACGATTCTATCAACACCTCGGATGAGTACTGGGTGAGCATGAGCCTGACTTATAAGTTCTAATTTAGCAGGCTTTGGACAGTTGGTTTTTATGTCTTTTAAAGATACGATACGGCTATGGCTGTCTTAATGGCAGTTATGGCCGTTTTTTTGTGTTTATGGTTTCTGTTATTTTCAGCAAAAGCTGTTACAATAGCCTCTTATACGCTGTTGGAAAAGTTCTCGTGTTCTGTTATTTCAACTGTGACCGCTTGCGGAAATTTTCGACAGGATAACAGGATGGAAATACAGATAACAAAAAATTATGGTATTCCAAATGAAATAGTGAAAGAATTACAGTCATCCTGTTATCCTGTCAGAAAAGAGAGTTTAGAATGATTAACCCGTCTACGCCCAAGGGCTTACGTCTTCGCTAAAGCTACGACGCTACAGGCGAGGAAAAACGGTGAACGGTTACTAATTTTTTTAAGGGAATTTAAAATGAGAAAAGTATTATCAATCGCAGCGGTAATAATGTTGAGTGTTGTTTGCGGATGTGACGAGCAGCCGCAAAGCGGCTCTGGCGAATGGATTAGCTTGTTTAACGGGCAAGACCTTAGCGGGTGGAAGGCGAGTGAGACTCCTGGATGCTTCAGCGTTGAAGACGGCGTTTTGAAACTGAAAGGCGGCAGGAGCCATTTGTTCTATGTCGGCGATGTTGAAAGTGCTGACTTTAAGGATTTTCATTTTTCAGCAAAAGTAAAGACCACCACCGGGAGCAACTCCGGGATATATTTTCACACGAAGTATCAGGAGAAGGGTTGGCCCGACAAGGGGTATGAGTGCCAGGTTAATGTAAGCCACTCGGATAATAAAAAAGGCGGCGGGCTGTACGGGATACAGGACACGAAAGAACTGTACGCTAATGACTACCAGTGGTATACGCAGGAGATCATTGTTCGAGGTAAAAATATCACTACTATGATCGACGGTAAGGTTGTTGCCAATTACACCGAAGGCAAACCGCTTCCGAAATGGGGAAATCGCCGGTTGTCCAGCGGAACATTCGCATTGCAGGGGCACGATCCGACGTGCCTGGTTTACTTTAAGGATATAAAGGTAAAGCCGTTGAGATAGTTTTCAGTTCTGAGTTAATAATATTGATTTATGCGGGCGTGGGATTACAATTGTTTTTCGTTTTAAAAATGTGCAAAAGTGTCCGTTTTTATGGCTTTTGGCCGATATATGTATGTTAGCCTGAAATTGTTTCATCGCAAAAAAGTTTACAGGAAACGAGATGACAGAAGATATTAAATTGGCGGGCAAGAGCACAGTGCCTTTGTGGCACAAAGTTGTGCTGTGGGCGGGTATGCTGCTGATGGCCTGCCATGCGTCCATGCATATTGTCGGTGCCGGCGATACGTGGGTTGCGCTTGCTTGCGGCAGGCATTTTTCCAATCATGGAGTCGATACGGTAGAACCGTTCAGTTTTAATTCGCATAAGGCCGGTCCTACGGAGGCGGAACTTGAGAAGTATCCCCAATGGTCGCACAAAATGATCAAGAAGCTGCACCCGACCGGCTGGGTCAACCAGAACTGGGGAACGCATCTGACGTATTACATGCTTGCCAAAACGTTCGGTTCGGAGGGTGAGTATAACTATAATATGCTGATCGTTTGGAAATTCGCGGTCGCGATCTTTTCGGTGATATGTATTTATTACCTGGGGCGGATGCTTGGGGCCAACGAATATCTGTCTGCGGTCTCAGCGGGGCTTGCGATGTATATCGCTCGCACCTTTATCGATGTCCGCCCTGCTGTTCTATCCAACCTGCTTGTTCCGCTGTTCGTGTTGATACTTGTGCTTACGGCATATCGAAATATTCGTTATATATGGCTGCTAATCCCGCTTAGTGTTTTCTGGTGCAATTTCCACGGCGGATATATTTACATATTTATAATGATGATCGGGTTTATCGGCATGCACCTTTTGCTGTCAATCCCTAACAAACGTTTTGTTTCGCTTGGTCCTAAAGGGACGCTGAAAGTTATTTATGCGACGCTGGCGGCGCTTATCGCGGTGATAGTTTTTAATCCGTTCCATCTTACGAACATAACGCACACTTTTATTATTATGTTCAGCGAACATGCCGCTTCGTGGAAGAATGTTCATGAGTGGCACTCGGCTTTCGATTGGGACAACAGGGTCGGAAGCAGTTATCCGTTTTTGGTAATGTTTATCATTATGTGGGTGGTTCTGGCGTTTTGGCTGGTCGCACGGCTGTTTAAGCCTCGTATCACGGGCAAGATTTCCAGACAGATCAAGCCGTCCGGTCCGGACGATTTTCAATGGCCGAAGATCGATCTTGCGACGCTTTCTGTGGTTGCAGTTACGGTTCAGATGG
The DNA here is from genome assembly GCA_023143375.1 of Planctomycetota bacterium. GTDB lineage: Bacteria > Planctomycetota > Phycisphaerae > Sedimentisphaerales > Anaerohalosphaeraceae > JAFGKL01. The sequence continues at coordinate 9,943 of JAGLHQ010000349.1, read as the reverse complement.
CTGTTGGGTCAAGACGCTTTATCCCGATAACAGCCGCGATTGCGTGTCCCATGATGGCGGTTTTTATCGACCAGAGCTTTAAAATGATCACTGCGGGAAGGCGCTTTAGAAAAGATCTTCAGCTAAAGCCCTTGGGTCCTTCGGCAGGTTTTGTTAAAGTTTGCGTACTGGCATTTACGCTGCTGATCGTTACGCTGGGGGCCATCTGGGGTAGCCAGTTCAAGGAAACCTACCTTGATCCATTTGATGCCGACGATAAGCGTACGTCGATCTTTATGCGTATGACAGGCTCTTTTATGAAACCCTTCGAGGTATGCGAATTTATCAACGATAACGGGCTCAGCGGTCATATGTTCAACTACTGGACCGAAGGGGGTGCGGTTGCGTTCGGGCAAACTCCCGATCCTGAAACAGGGCATATTCCTCTTAAGCTGTTTATGGACGGACGTGCACAGGCGGCTTACGATCACGATACGTACATAACATGGACGCATATAAAAAGCGGCGGCCCTACGGTTCAAGTAGCTGCGCTTAGCGGGCGTAAATTGACCGGTACCGATTACAAAGAAATAGGTAAATGGGTAACCGAACAACTAAAGCCGTATGATGTATGGGTGGTTTTGATGCCCGATACGCAGGTTTATGATCCTCGGTATAACACTTTTGTAAAGGGTCTGGAATCGACGGGCCACTGGCGTATAGTCTATGTCGATGACTCGCAATACCTGTATGTCGATACGAATACCGATAAAGGCCGGGCCCTTATAACCAAGGTTGTAAGAGAACAGGCGGTCTTTCCGGATGAGTTTAGCAGGTATCTTTCTACGGGACGTGCGTGGCTTTTTCTCAACGATCGCGAGCGTTCTTTGCGTGGTTTCGAATATCTGAAAAAGGCGTTCGAGATAGATCCTTGCGAATCGGCAATGCGTATGCTGGTGTCAAGCCTTGGCTTAGAACATATCCGGCCTCGCGTGTATCCATACATTGAAAACTACCTGGAAGAATTTATTGCGAATAAAGATTCGTATTCAAAAGAAGCGGGTTATTTCAAACAACTCATGGCTGCACGTATGGCGGCAAGATACCTGTCATTAAGGTATAAGCGAACCGATCCTGCAAAATCGAAACTTTATGCGAGGATCGATACGGATTATCTTGCAGAACACAAGGTCAAATACGAGAAAACAAAATGGTAGACAACAAATTGCCTGAAAACATTGTAAGTGACAACCTCGAAAACGCTGTTTCTATCAGCGTGTTCTTTCCCTGCTACAATGAGTTTGCGAACATAAAGCCCCTTGTGATCAAGTCGCTGTCGACGATCGAACGGATATCCAGTGACTTCGAACTGATCCTTGTAGACGACGGCAGCGTCGACGGTACGTCCAAACTTATCGACGACCTTGCCGCAAAATATGCGGAAGTAAAAGCGATTCACCATACCGCCAACAGCGGGTACGGCGCGGCGCTGCAAACAGGTTTTCGGGCAGCGAGTAAAGACCTTGTCTTCTATACCGATGGCGATGCACAATTTAATATTGCGGACCTTCCGGACATTCTGCCGCTTATCCAACGTTGCGACATCGTAAGCTGCTTTCGAATTAACCGTCAGGAAGGCCCGTTGCGCAAATTAAATGCGTGGTGCTGGGGCAGGCTTGTGTGTTTTCTATTCGGTCTGCATTTGCGTGACGTCGACTGCGCGTTTAAACTTTACAAACGTGAGATATTCGATAACATCCGGATGAAAAGCACCGGCGCCCTTATCGATGCCGAAATACTTGCACGGGCGTCCAAAAAAGGGTACACGATCATGCAGGCCGGGGTGCGGCACTATCCGAGAACGGCTGGGGCGCAAACGGGAGCAAATATTAAGGTTGTGGCACGTGCGTTTATCGAGTTGTTTAAGCTTTTCAGAGAGATACGGAAAGAAAAATAGGATGAGGTTTTACCGATCACAACAGCTAATTCGCCAGGACCTTGAAGCACATATTTATTCGCAGGCAATGCTCGCCAATGTTAGCGGATTAAAAAACCTTTGCAAAGGCGAAACAAAGTTCTGCGCAGTCATAAAAGCCAACGCCTACGGCCACGGGATATCGGAAACGGTAAATATATTGAAAAAGGCAGACGTCGATTTTTTCGCCGTTGCCAGTATTTACGAAGCGATACACATACTCGGCATGGTCAAGAAGCAATCGATATTGATCCTTGAGCCGATCAACACAACTTACTCGCCGGACCAGGTTGCGATATGTGCCAGGAAAGGTATCCATTGCGTTTTGTCGTCGTCCGAAGACCTGGATTTCGTCTCCGAAACGCTTAGTACCGGCAAGAGCGTATTGAAGGTGCATGTAAATATCGAGTCCGGTATGGGTCGAAACGGGCTCGATGCGGAGTTGGCATCCGAGTTGATCGAGAGGATCGATCGATGCCCGAATACGTCGCTGGCCGGTGTGTATACGCACCTTGCGACAGCCGATGAGGAAGATCTGTCGTATGCTTACGTTCAGCTTGAAAAGTTCAATAAGTTTCTCGATGAAAACTCGATACGCGACAGGGAAGAAGTTCTGATCCATGCCGCCAACAGTGCCGCTACGATTAAGATACCCGAATCTCATTTCGATATGGTTCGGTGCGGTATTGCAATGTACGGGTATTATTCACGCCAGATGCCCGATCCTCCGGTGAAACTTACGCCGGCGATGAAACTTCAGGCACCGATAGTTAAGCTTAAAAACATCGTAGCCGGAGATTCCGTCAGCTACGGACGATCGTTCATTCCGGGCAAAGATACAACCGTGGCGATCGTTCCGCTTGGATACGCCGACGGGTACTGGAGGTCGTTCTCTAACAGGGCCAAAATGAAAGTCGGCGATAGTGTTGTCAGCGTCGTCGGCAGAGTGTGCATGGACCAGGTGCTGATCGATGTTACGGATGTCCCTAATGTGGCGGTCGGTCAAATGGTAACGATTATCGATAACGATCATCGGTCTCCCTGCGGTGCTTACGCCCTTGCCGAACTTGCAGGGACAATTTGTTATGAAATTCCGATATGTGTTCATTCGCATGTCAACAGGATCGTGCATTAATGGATCAATTGACACAAAATCTTTTCATATATGGATCGTTACGTGATCCGTCGATCTTGAAATCGGTGTGCGGAATGAGCTTTACGCTTAAACCATCGCTGACAAGTCACGATGACGATTCGGAAGTTTTGTTCGGTGAGCTGGCGTTGCTTCCCGGGCATCGCAGGGTCAGCCCTGACAATGTTTATTATTACGCGGTGGCACACGCCAACACGAAGATACAGGGGATCGTGATCTACAATGTGCCTGCCTCCGCGATGGCCGATATCGATAAGTACGAGGGCAAGCATTATGATCGGGAAACGGTCAAAGTAAACACCGCCAACGGTCCGGTCGAGGCACAGGCATACCTTGCAAGCCATAAAAGCATGCGAAAGCGGTTTGGCGACAGGTTTCATGTTAACCTTATTCACGAGTTGTGGCTCCGTAAGCGGATCGATAAATTTTTCCGTCTTCATACCCGGCCCGGCGAAAGATCGATCGACGCCGACATCGAAAGGCGTGCACGGCGGGAGCTGCTTGGGACCACTGAGCGGGATCTGGTTATAAGTCATCTTGGAAGCAGCGCAGTCAGCGATTACTATCTCGAACACGAGCTTGACAGGCCCTGTCCGAGCATTATGTATCTCTACAAGGAGCCGGATGCACAACCCTACATCGAAAACTATATCGCCCTTGTTGTAAAACAGGTTTTGCTGAATCAGTTGGAACAATCTCTTCAATCGAAACTTCGTTACAAGATCGAACGCCTTAATCCGTCACCACGATATTTTACGCGTTCTGTGAGCCTTCTTGTTGCGCTTCGTATGATAAACGCCAACAAAGCTGTCGGGATGATAATCAAGCAGTGTATCTCGTCGATGCCTTGCGATGGAAGCCACGATCTGATCGACTATGTTAAATATGCAGTTAGTGCCGCTGACAACACGTTCGATCTTCGCGTTGCCAGAAGCGAGATCGAAAAGGTCCGCGCAAACCTTCAGCCAGGTCTGGTTCCAATGGGCGCCGAGCTTGAGCTAAGCAACCTTGGCTTTAAAGCGATACACGATCCCGATATAAATGTGGAGTACGCGTTTGACGGGTTTAAATATTTTCACGATTTCCGATTGGACATATTGAGCTGGAAACTCGGCGGATATATCGACGATCATAGCGGATCGGCCAAGTTTAGACGTCGCGGTTTTCTGGAACTGGCGCCCGGACGGCTTAACGTACTTGGCGAATTGTCAAAACCTGCAACTTCCGATCCGTGGGTGCTAAACCAGCTTATTCAGGAGATCATCCGTTTTTATCCTGTTCAGCCGCACAGCCTTCATCTTTCCTACCAGGTTCGAAGAAAGCAGCTTGGACATAACAAGATCCTACCGCTTAGTTTTGTAAAATGCCTTCTTGCGCTTGGCGGCGGAACACAGTTGCGGGCGACGGGCAGGTTATGGGTTTCGCGGATGGGGCATGACGAGATCGAAACAAACGTATACGGACAGGAACTCGTTTTTTCACGGATGAGCAAGCGGCGTTACCATCTGGGTCCGGACGATCTTGGCGATACTCATTCACGACGGACCGAGACTAACATTCAACAGTATAAGTTTATCCGGCTTGAAGAACGTGCTAACTATGAGCCGCTGATCATGGCACTTAAAGGTTTGCAGCTTGCATACAACCCTGCCGACTATTTGACGACCGAGCAGCTTGCATCGAGCAGACGCCTTCGCGAACAATACAAAGAGCTTAAAGAATGGTCGGACAATCCGACTGAGATAGACCCGCGAACACGAGGACGGTTTGTCAATGCTATTGAAAAAGGGCTCATGAGCGAATCGCACAACCGTCCTTATCACAAACCGCATTATATTGACTGGACGCTTGGAGCGATAGATATACAACTGCGTCTGTTCAACAAACAAATAAAAATGCAGAGCAAGCAGGATCAGCACGCAGCGGTCCGGGAACTGATCGATAAGATCAAACCCGCACGCCGTCGGGGCAGTTGATCAGATCATATCTTTAACTTTGTCAACAAGCTGCTTTACGTGCGAAGCGGATTCATCGAATGCCTGCTTCTCTTGTTCGTTAAGGTCAAGCTCTATGATCTTTTCGACACCGCCTGCACCGATCATGGCTGGGACACCTACGAAAGCACCGCCAACGCCGTATTCGGCATCACAATAAGCACAGCAGCTTATGACGTTCTTTTTGTCCTTTAATATTGCCTCTGCCATTTTGACAGCGCCGGCTGCCGGTGCATAATAAGCACTGGAGCCGAGCAGATTGACTATTTCGATACCGCCCTTTCGCGCACGTTCGATAAGCTCGTCGATCTTTGCCGCGTCCATAAGCTCCGTTAGCGGGATGCCTGCAACGGAGGTATATCGAGGCAGCGGAACCATGTCATCGCCGTGTCCGCCCATCAGAACGCCCTTTATGTCTTCGATGCTTACGCCAAGTTCGACAGAGATAGAGTTTGCAAAACGTGCTGAATCCAAAGCGCCCGCCATCCCCATGATCTTGTTAGTGGCAAACCCGCTAACGCGTGCAGCGACGGCGACCATGACATCCAGCGGATTGCAAACGACGACGATCATCGCGTCGGGGGAAGTTTTCACGATCTGTTCGGTGACTGACTTTACTATCGATGCATTCTTTGCGAGAAGGTCATCCCTGCTCATTCCAGGCTTACGCGGCATTCCGCTGGTGATGATAACGATGTCACTGTCGGCGGTGTCCGCCCAATCGATAGTGCCGGTAACGGAACCGGCAAATGGCTTTACTCCGCCGAGCTGTGCCATGTCCAGCGCCTTGCCTTGCGGCAGGCCGTCTATGATGTCGATCAGTATGATGTCGCCCAGATCGGCAGCGGCGGCAAGCTGTGCTGTTGTTGCGCCAACATTGCCTGCGCCGACTACTGTAACTTTGTTCCTTCTCACAAAAAACTCCTTACGTACAACTGTATTGTTAAAAAATTATTCTGCTATTGGCGATTTGAGATATTTCAGATATTCGCTATCCGTCGAAAGGATAATGGTACTCGACTTGCCAAGATTTTCTTCATAGCTTTCGAGAGTCTTTAAGAACGAATAGAACTCTTCGTCGTTTTCGTAAGCGTCAGCGTATATCTTGATCGCTTTTGCGTCGGCTTCACCCATAATTTCCTGGGCTGCTTTGTAGGCCTCGGAGAGTATCTGCTTTTCATCTTTTTCTTTTTCGCCCATTATCTCCATCATTTCGCCTTCGCCTTCTGAGCGAAACTTGGCAGCGATCTGTTTGCGTTCCATGATCATCTTTTCGTAAACGGCACGTCTGACCTTTTCTATATAGTCAATGCGTTTAAACTGTATATCTACAAGTTCCATACCATATTCGAGAGCAGCAGGTCTCGCCTTTTCCAACACTCTTGCAACAACCTGATCTCTTCCAACCCTGATCTCTTTCTGTGTAACTTCCGAGTCAAAATCACCAAAAAGAGCTAACTCCCTGTTAGAACTTCTGACAATTTCGATAAGCAAGTGACTGGAAACCTCATTCCTTACCGCACCATTAATAATGTCATCTAGTAAGGCCTGTGCCCTATCCTCAAACCTGGCTCTCTGGAAAAACTTTAACGGATCGGCAATACGCCATCTTGCAAAACTGTCGACCTCAAGATATTGTTTTTCCTGTGTCGGAACCTCAGTAGGATTTCCATCCCATTCGAGAATCCGTTTCTCAAAGGTGTTGACCTGTTCGATGAAAGGCGTTTTAAAATACAGTCCGGCCTCTTTAACTTCACGCTTAGGCTTTCCGAACTGAGTTATAACGACCTGCTCTGTTTCTGAAACGATGTACAAAAACGTGCTTGCACTGATCACAAGAAGCATCAAAACTATTGGTATTATAAAGATTGTCTTATTCATTATTTGCCCTCCCCGATATTCATTAATGGAAGCAGTCCTTTAACGTCAGAATCTATGATGTATTTCTTTTCGAGCTTTGGAAGTATCCTGTTCATGCTTTCAAGATAGAGACGCCGACGAGTTACGTCTTTGCTGTTTTTGTACTCGGTCCAAGTCTGTAGGAATCTATTGGCGTCACCCAACGCGGTGTTCGTCCTGTCGATAGCGTAGGCTTCCGCCTGTTTTATCACCTGCTTAGCTTCTCCGCGAGCCTTCGGGATGACCTTGTTGTAATCTTCACGTGCAGTATTTATATATCTGTCCTTGTCCTGCTCTGCGGCGTTTACGTCGTCAAAAGCCGGCTTTACAAGATCAGGTGCGTTTACTTCCTGCAAGATCACATCTGTGATCTGTATGCCTGACTGGTACAACTTTAATATTTGCTGCATCCTTTCCTTGACCTGAATGTTGATCTCGGCTCTTCTGGAAGTTAGCACCTCATCGACCGAAGAGTCGCCAACAACGTTTCTCATAACCGCTTCAGAAACATCACGGATCATCTTGCGAGGATTACGGATGTTAAAGAGGAACTTGTCAGCTTCGGATATTTTGTACTGAACGATCCACTCGACCTGAGCAACGGATAGATCGCCGCAAAGCATTAGCGATTCGTCAAAATTCTTTGCGCCGAATTTGGACTGTACCCCTGCCTGCAACGTTTTAAAGCCGAACTCCTCTTTGAAAATTCGCTCAACCTGCGGTTGCTGCACTAACTCAATAGGTGCCGGCAGTTTAAAATGCAAACCCGGCTCGGTTATCCTGTCGAACTTCCCAAACCTTGTTACCACGCCCTTTTCGTCCGTTGCAACCGTATAAAAACTGGTTGTCAAAGCGGTTAGGACAAACACGCCTAAGATCACCAGTATTATATACCTGATGAGCTTGACTGGCGGGATCGTCCTGTAATAAATCTGCTCGTTATCCATAAAGAACTCCTTTCAATTTACAGTTACCCTATTCGGTGGGCATTGTATGCCAAACAGCCCCCGGTTCAAAGAACAATTTTAAACTTCTTGGTAATTGGTCAACCTGCCATTTTCATAACCAGCATTTCCAGCGCTGCTTCCGGTGTTTTCTGCCCGGTCTTTATCGCATAGTCGATCCGGGCCAGCTCGCTTTGAAAGCCTGCAATACGCTCAAGGCTTAGCCCTCTTAGCTGTTTGAAGAACGCGTCCTTGTTGCCCCATATCCTCAGCTTGCCGGCGACCTGGTATGCGTTCATCCCGTCGTTTAGCAGCACCTTGGCGTTGAACATTCTTCTAAACTGAAACGCGAAAGCGCCGACGGATGTAAAACGCGAATCCTTATCGCTTGCGAACATTTTCCGCAATCGCTCCACCGCCGCCCCGGCGTTACCTGCCGTTATCGCATCTATCACGGCGAAGACATTGAACATGCGGTTATGGCCGATAAGCTTTTCAATATCATCGGCGGTTATGCTTTTGGCGTCGCCGACATAGACAGCCAGTTTATCTATCTCGCTTGCGATCCTTCCGGGATTATCGCCGGCCAACTGAACAAGCAGTTGATTGGCACCTCTATCGAAGCTTTTTCCATACTGCGATCTCGCATAGTTTGCAGCGTATTGCGGTAGTTGCGCGGGCTTCATTTCTTCGATTGCGATCAGCCGTCCTGTTTTAACGAGCATCTTCGCAAGGCGGGTAGTTTTTAGCCATGTTTGCACAACCAGCACCAGCACACCGCTTGGAGACGGTTTCTCGAAATATTTTTCCAGGACGACCCTGTTTTCCGAGATGAATTTGTCGGCATCCCTTATGGCAACGACCCGTCGCTCTGCCAAAAACGGCAGCGTTCGCAACTCGTCGAGAACATCGGTGATATTTGCGTCTTTGCCGGCGACCTGATAAAGGCACATCGCACGCTCTTCGGCTGTCAAGAGGCTGTCGATAACGCCCTCAAAGCTGTTACTCTGAAGATATGCGTCCTTTCCGCTAATAACATATATCGGCGCTATTGACGCAGCTTTTTTATTCGCCTTAACAGCCATTTTCTACCCTTCGGTCGCAGGAGGTTGGTCGCCGCTATTTTCCTGCCCGCCGGCATCTTCGGCCTGATCTTCCTGATCCTTTGCAAGTCTTTCGACCGCGACCAGCGTATCGCCGGATTTCAAGTTGATCATCCTTACCCCTGCCGTGTTCCTTCCGATGGTTCTAAGTTCGTCAAGCCCGGTTCGGATTATCATCCCGCCTGCGGTTATCATCATAAGCTCGTCGCCGTCGCATACTGCCTTTAACGCAACAACTTTACCGTTTCGGCTGGTGGCCTTTATGTTGATGATGCCAAGGCCGGACCTGCTTTGGGAACGGTAATCTTCAAGAGCGGTTCGCTTGCCGTAGCCCTTTTCGCAAACGGTAAGCAGCGAGGCGTCTTCTTCGACGATCACCATGTCGACGACGGCATCGCCCTTACGCAGTTTGATGCCGATAACCCCCCTGCTGACGCGCCCCATCGAACGTGCCTGATTTTCGTTAAAGCGTATCGCCATCCCGTCGCGTGTTCCGAGCATGATCTCGTCGCTGCCGTCAGTTAAGGCAACGCCGATGAGAAGGTCATTATCGTCGAGTTTTATCGCGATAACGCCGTTGGCTCGCGGATTGCCGTAAGCGCTCAGGACGGTCTTTTTGACCAGACCGTTCTGGGTCGCCATAACAAGTTGTCTCTGGTCAAACTCGTGTACGTTTATGATTGAGGTGACCTTTTCATTTTTCTTAAGCTGCAAGAGGTTGATAATGTTCCTGCCCTTGCTCTGGCGGGACATTGTAGGTATCTCGTAAACCTTCAGCCAGTGACAAATACCCCTACTCGTAAATATCAGCAGGTAATCGTGTGTGGAAGCTACGAAGAGGTGCTCGATGAAATCGTCCTCCTTTGTACTCGAACCGATGATCCCTCTTCCGCCTC
>JAGLHQ010000348.1 GCA_023143375.1 Planctomycetota bacterium | reverse complement strand
TTTCAAACACCAACAATGAAACATTCGATACCGACGAGCAAAGAGAAGTCTTCCAGAAATACATACAAAACGGCGGCGGCTTTGCAGCGATCCACTCTGCGTGTGCATCGGAGCGAAACTGGCCTTGGTATTGGGCAAATGTCGGCTGTAAATTCGTATTCCACCCTCCGTTTCAGAAATTCGATGTTAAGGTCGTTGACAAAGATCATCCGTCAACCCAATTTCTGCCCGACATCTGGCATTGGGAGGATGAATGTTATATGTTTGACCATTTAAGCTTGAAGATGAACGTTCTGCTTGCTGCCGATTTGCGGACCATTAAATTTAAAGAAGGGAAACCACACCCGGGCAAAACATTCGGAGATTATTTCCCCATTCGACTGCGATCGGGGTTATGAATTTATGTGCCTTACGGGATACAAATCGTAAATGCTTGTTTTTAAATGAAATATGTGTGTTTTTCGGGTGCCCCATTAACGCTTGACAAGCACAGGAAGTTTCATGTACAATAATTCGTTTGAATCGGACGCACGACGAATAGCCGTCAAAAATCAATCTGAATACTTTAAAAGGACATTGCATGGATCAGGATGAACAAGTATTAGTGGTAGAACGGAAAGTTGTCGAACGTGTAGGCATGTTCAACGGGCTTATGTTCGATGTAGATCGTTATCTTAGCGAAATCTTCGTCAAAGGGGTTCCTCGTTTCATGAGTAGATCGCAAGTGGAAAAAAATCCCGATTATAAGCAACTTATTCCGTACGTGATAATGAGTTGTAACGGCAAATATCTCAGTTATATCAGAGGAAAGCGAGCCGGAGAAAAACGTCTGGTCGGAAACAGGTCAATTGGTATAGGCGGCCATATCAACCCCGTCGATGACATGCCTTTACTTGACGCGAGTTTTTATGAAACCTATCTTGCCGCTGTTGACCGTGAGGTCGAAGAGGAGGTTAAAGTAGAAACAAAGCACTCCGACCACATCGTTGCTCTTCTTAATGACGAATCCAATGAAGTCGGAAGTGTGCATCTTGGAATAGTTCACTATTGGGCCCTGGATGAGCCTAATGTTAATAGGAAAGAACAGATGATCACGCAGATGTCCTTTATGACAGATGCTGAACTGCACGGGCTTAAAGATACTTTGGAAACATGGTCAGGATTATGCGTCGACGGTCTTGAAGAAATGGACAGTCGCATAAAATCCGCACTGGAAGCCGACGGTCATCGGCAAAACTAATCTGATCCTGAAAACAGGCAGCAAAAATTTTTGTAAAGGGAGTTCAATATGAAAAAGACAGTAGTTTTTTTGATGGTCATCGTCGTATCAAGCGCAATGTTCTTTGGCTGTGCTAAGAAAGAGGACGGCCCGGATAAGCCTAAGATAGCCGGAATAGTTTTTCAGGAAGATCAGTTCTTCCGTTTGATACTTTTCGGGATGCGTGACGCAGCAGAAGCTGCCGGCGCCGAATTCCTCGAAGCAAACAGCCTTAACAAACCCGACAAAGAGATACAGCTTGTAAATACATACATAGCTCGCGGAGTTGACGCTATCGCTATCTCGCCGATAAGCTCGACAGCATCGGTTACCGCGCTTAAACGTGCACATGAAAAAGGCATTAAGATCGTAATCCAAAACTCGCCCATCGAAAGCGATATTGCAGTTGCGACCATCGAGAGCGACCAGTTTGACTTAGGCGCCAGGTGTGGTGCCGCAGCCAGAAAATATATCGAAGAAAACTTCGGCGGAAAAGCAAAAGTAGCAATCCTCGCATACAGGGCACAGGTCCCCGAGCAAAGCGATCAAAGAAGCGGCGGTTTTAAAAGCGAAGTGACAAAGCTGCCCGGCGTAGAGATTGTCGCAGAGCAGGACGCATGGCTCGCTGAAATGGCTGTCAAAAAAGGCGGCGATATACTGACCGCAAACCCGGACGTCAACATCATCTGGGCAGCGAACGAAGGAGGGACCGTTGGCTGCGTCATGGCTGTTAAGAATGCAGGCAAAGCGGGCAAGATCGCTGTCTTCGGAACAGATACCAGCGAACAACTCATAGGATTCCTGCTTGCCGATAGCAACATATTACAAGCCATCGCAGGCCAAAAACCTTATGACATCGGAAGGATGTCAGTCGAAGCGGCACTAAACGCCATTGAAGGAAAACCAGTTGAAAAGAGCGTTGTGATCCCAGCTTTCGTTCTAAATCGCAACGACCCAGCCGGCGTAAAGGAATTCGAAGCCAACCTGAAAGAGCTTATGGGCAAGGGCAAGTAATGCTTGAAACTGTTGACCTGCGGAAGGAATATCCAGGCACTGTCGCCCTAAACGATGTCTCGGTAAACTTCGAGGCAGGGCAGGTGCATGCACTTATCGGGAAAAACGGCGCCGGAAAAAGCACACTCATAAAGATGCTCGCAGGAGCGATAACTCCAACCGGCGGACAGATCATGGTTGACGGTGAACCCGTAAGTATTCAATCGCCGCAGCAGGCTTTCGACAAGGGCATAGCAACCGTCCATCAGGAGCTTAGCCTGGTGCCCGACCTTACTGTCGCAGAAAATATCCTCTTAGGGCGACTGCCAAGAAAAAAAATTCTCGGCTCAATATTCATCGATTGGGACAAGACTTTTAAACTCGCAAAATCCGTCCTCGACGATATGCAGGTGGACCTCGATGTAAGAAAAAAGGCTTCAGATTTAGGAGTTGCCCAGCAGCAGGTCGTAGAGATCGCAAAGGCAATGTCATTTAAGCCCGCCGCTCTTATGCTCGACGAACCTACAAGCGCATTGGCCCATCACGAAACCGCCAGCCTCTTTCGTCTGGTAAAACAGCTTGCACAAAAAGGCGTTGCGATAGTTTATATCACCCACCGTTTGCAGGAGTTAAAACAGATCGCCGACAAAGTCACTGTTCTTCGCGACGGCTGTTTCATCGGAACCGTTGATATGGCAGAGACTACCAGTGAGGCCATTGTTAACATGATGTTCGGCGAAGTTGTTCGGAAGCAACGGCCCGTCGATCTCGAATCATCCGATCGAAAAGTGCTTGACGTTGAGAACCTCACGCAGGCAAATAAATTCAATGACGTTAACTTCTGCCTGTACAAAGGCGAGGTTCTCGGCATCGCAGGGATGCTCGGTTCGGGAAGGACGGAGTTGCTAAAAGCGATATTCGGTGCCGAAAAGTTCGACAGCGGACAGTTGACTATCGCAGGCGAATCTTTTAAAAGCATCACCCCGCAGATCGCCAAGGCAAAGGGCCTTGCGTTTACCCCGGAAAACAGAAAAGAAGAGGCCCTGATACAGATACTAAGCACACGTGCCAATATGTGCCTGGCACCGATGGACAGAATTTCCGTCAAAGGTTTCACGAATGCCTCAAGAGAACAAAAAGCAGTGGCTCCGTACATTGAGAAGCTGCATATAAAAGTCGCCGACATCGACGAAGAAGTCGCAGCCCTTAGCGGCGGAAACCAGCAAAAAGTTGTCGTCGGAAACTGGCTTGCAACAAAACCAAATGTAATACTTTTCGACGAGCCGACAAGGGGCATCGACGTTCAGGCAAAGCAGCAGATATTCGAGGTAATGTGGGAACTCAGCAGAGAAGGGATCGGCTCAATATTCGTTTCCAGCGAGCTTGAAGAGCTCGTGGAAGTCTGCCACAGAATATTGATAATGAAAAAGGGCAGGATAATCGATGCCGTTGATCCGGCAAAGATAACTGCCGACGAGTTATTTGTTATGTGTATGGAAGAATAGGAGAAGCGTAGATGTTTTTACAAAAAATCACTAAACTGGCAAAGAGTTCGATACTTGAGTTGGTCCTGTTGCTGTTGTGTGTGGTCCTTTCATTCAAGGCCGACGGTTTCTTCACTACCGATAACTTCCTCAACGTCTTGCGGAACGTCTCGATGCAGGGTGTTATAGCGTTCGGCATGACGATGGTCATCATCTCCGGAGAGATCGATCTTAGCGTAGGCTCTGCTGTGGCTTTTGCAGGGTGTTTAACCGCCGTTCTTACAAAGACATTGATAGCTGCAGGTCTGGCTCCGGTTGCAGCGGTTATCATAGCTATACTCGCCAGCCTTATCGTAGGTTTCGCCATCGGAAGCTTGACAGGTTATATACGTGCCAGATTCGACGTCCCGACATTTATAACGACCCTGGCATGGATGACTGTCTTAAGAGGTACTGCCTTTTTGATAACCAACGGCTTTCCCGTCTCAAACTTCCCCGACTGGTACAATTATCTAGGCGGCGGATACCTGTTCGGGATCCCGTTCCCTGCGATAATATTCCTGATAGTTTTCGTGATTGTTTCTATACTGATGGACTACACTTCGTTCGGACGCAGCGTTTACGCCGTCGGCGGCAATGCCGAAGCTGCAAGGCTAAGCGGAATAAACGTAAAACGCGTTAAGATAATCGTAATGGGCATCGTCGCTTCCTTCGCGGCCCTTAGCGGTGTCATGCAGTCGGCAGAGATCATGAGCGGAACCGCAACAACCGCAACAGGATGGGAGTTGGAGGTCATCGCCGCCGTCATTATAGGCGGAACAAGCCTGATGGGCGGTGTCGGCAGGGTACGCGGAACACTGATAGGCGTCATCTTCCTCGGAGTCCTCGTAAACGGAATGACACTGATGAATATAAGCGAGTATTGGCAGTTTGTCGTAAGAGGCGTACTTATTCTTTCGGCTGTCCTGATAAATCGTGCTCAGCAAATAAAAAGATGATCCGAATTGCCGGAGGTCAGAGGCTGCAAGGGTATTTGGCTGTGCCCTGATCTTCAAGAGACGCCAGCAATATTCACGGCTTTTTGTACACCCTCTCAGCACAGAGGCTGACTTTTGATCGATTTAAATTCTCGCGGGTATTTTGCGGGGGTGTTCTTTATTTTCTCTATCACTATGATTATCAGTTCCTCTTCGCCGGTCAGCGTGTACTCTTTAACGATCCTGATCTTTCCGCCCAATATCTTGATCGCCTTTTTGGCATCGCTGATCTCGTCCTCGGCTTTTATCGATTTCCATGCGAGCATTTTCCCGCCGACGTGCACAAACGGAAGCAGCAGCTCTGCCAGCACCGACAAATTCGCAACAGCACGCCCGACGGCGATATCGAAACTCTCGCGATATTGTGCACTGTTTGCAATATCTTCTGCCCGTTTGTTTATGACGGTTGCGTTAGAAAGCGAAAGGGCGTCGATGATTCTTTGCTGGAACTTAACCTTCTTGCCCGTTGACTCTACGGAAAGTATGTGAGTATTCGGCATCGCGATCGCAAGCGCAAGCGAAGGGAAACCGGCACCGGAGCCGACGTCGATTATTTCGGCGTTCTTCTCGATAAGGTCAACCGCCCAGAGCGAATCGACAAAGTGCTTAAGGCGAATCCCCTCGGCATCTTTTATGCCCGTTAGATTTATCTTTGCATTTTCCTCGATGAGTATCTCTGTAAACTTATCGAACTTTTCGATCATGTCATCGTCAAGGAATGAAAACTGTTTTAGCGGATCGTTCATGGTCTCAAACTTTCTCTACGGCGATAGTGTTAACTTTTCTGCCTTCTACGATATATTTTCTTTCAAAATTGGTCCCGACCATCTCGCCGCCTTCGGCGCCCGCTGCACGCGTAAACGGAACCGGCCGTAACGTCCCGGCTGTGACCTGTTTGCCCAGAACTTCGGCGATCTGCTCGAAGTAGCCCGCATGATCGGTCGCTACGTTTATCCTTCCGCCTACCTTCAAACATCGCAGGACATTGGGCATGTTCGCATCGCCGAGAAA
>JAGLHQ010000347.1 GCA_023143375.1 Planctomycetota bacterium | reverse complement strand
CTTAACTTCGGGCATACGATCGGACATGCCGTCGAATCTGCCAGTAATTTCGAGATTTTGCACGGCCAGGCGGTATCTATCGGGATGGTAGCAGCCGAGATAATCGCCCAATCGGTTGGATGTGGCGACGAAAAACGATTAAAACGCATTAAAAATCTGCTTAAATCGTTGTCTTTGCCGGTTTCTATACCTAATGGACTGGACAAATCCATTTTAATTGATATAATGAAGCGAGATAAAAAGGCCGTGGGTTCATGGCCCAGGTTTGTCTTGATCGAAGATATTGGAAAAGCCCTTTGCAAGGACGGGCAATGGGCACATCAAGTTGATAAGAAAATAATTAGCGGCACGTTGGACCAAATGATGGAACAGGGTTCACCAAGGCTCTAAACAGGAGATGGTAATGTACAGAGAGGAAATTAAGGTTTTAGATTGTACGATCCGCGATGGCGGGTTGATCAATAATCATCACTTTACCGACGAATTTGTTCGTTCGGTATATAAATCGCTTTCCGAAGCGGGCATCGATTATATAGAGCTTGGTTATCGTTCGAGCAGAAAGTACGCACCTCCGGGCGATTATGGGGCGTGGAAGTATTGCGATGACGATAAGATCAGCGAGGTCATCGACGGTATCGACTCTGACATGAAGATATCGATCATGGTCGATGCTCACCGTGTTGCCGAGCAGGTATTTAAGCCCGTCGACGAAAGCCCGGTTGACATGATCCGCGTTGCCACTTATGTAAAAGATATTGACAAGGCGATCTCTTTGACGAATAAGGTTCACGATCTCGGATATGAGACGACAGTGAACATCATGGCGATATCGAAAGAGAACGATCACGATCTTATCGAGGCACTCGATCAGGTTGCAAAGACGCCGGCTGGGACGGTTTATGTTGTTGACAGCTTCGGTTATTTCTTCTGCGAGCAGATACAGTACTTCATGAATATGTTCAAGGAGCATCTGCCCGGAAAGCGTATCGGTATGCACTGTCATAACAACCAGCAGCTTGCGTATGCAAACACCATCGAGGGAATAAGATTTGACAGTAACCTGGTCGACGGTTCGCTGTATGGTATCGGCAGAGGTGCCGGAAACTGTCCGCTGGAGCTGCTTATCGGTTTTCTAAAGAATCCGAAATTCAATATCGAACCGGTTCTTAAGGTCATTCAGGATCATATGATCCCTATGCTTGACGATATCGAATGGGGTTATATGATACCTTACGCTATTACCGGTATTCTCAACCAGCATCCGCGTTCGGCGATCGCCATGCGGCAGACCAAGCAGAAAGATAAGTATGCAGAGTTCTATAACGAGATCGCTGACCTGCACGATTAGCAGCAAAAATATTCAGACATAAAAAAAGCCCGGTTTTTGCCGGGCTTTTTTATTTGCATAATAT
>JAGLHQ010000346.1 GCA_023143375.1 Planctomycetota bacterium | reverse complement strand
TGCTCCGGGTTTTCCGGCGTCGGTCCAGTCTGCGTATCTTGAAATTACGTATTATGATGAGCCGATAGGTTCAACGATGAGGGTTCAGTATGACAGCGACAGCGATGCCTACACTATGTCCGATTACCACACACGCAGTAGCGGTGAAGGGACAGATACTTTTGTCAAATCCTACCATCGTCTCGATAATCCCGGCTTTACCGATCGCCAGAACGGCGGCAGTGATTTTCGAATTAACGGCGGCGGATTTCCGATCAAAAGTATGATCATCAGGGACACGCCGTTTAGCGATCCTTATGCTGCATACGCACTTTCGCATAATCCGCCATGGTTGTCACCCTATTCGGGTCCTTCACGTGACGATGTAAATGCCGACACGCTCAAGGGTAAGGTAATGACCGGTTATCAGGGCTGGTTCAAGACGCCTAACGATCTATATGACGCCGGCTGGGTTCACTGGGGCTTTGATGGAAATGGTAACTCTACCGTAGACATGTGGCCGAACCCTGACCATTACGATCCAGCCAGTCTTCATCCTGTCCCAAATGTCTTCACTGAAAGCGAAGAGCAGGGATATGTATTTTCTTCGGCAGACCCTGAGGCTGTCAACAAACATTTTGAGTGGATGCGTAAATACAATATCGACGGTGCTTATTTGCAGCGATTCGTCAGCCGCAGCAGAAGCGGATACTACGGCTACCCCGAGTGGGTTTTGAACAATGTTCGCCAGGCAGCCAATCTGCATGGGCGTATCTGGGCCATCGAATATGATATCAGTTCGCTAAGTAGCGAGGCCGATCCGTTTGAAGTGATCACCAACGACTGGAACTTCCTGGTCAACGATTGCCATATTCTCGACGATCCGCGTTATGCCCACGAAGACGGAAAGCCCGTACTTTTCATCTGGGGCTTCTCCGTTCCCGATCGTGAAGTGACGCTGGAAAACGCCGACGCGATCCTTGACTGGTTCAACACTCAAGACCTTTACCTGATCGGTGGAGTACATTCATCATGGGAGAGCATGACCGATTGGTATGACCACTATCAGAAGTATGATCAGATACTGGCCTGGATGGAGCGCACGCAATCCGACCTCGTGAGCCAGAAAAATAAGCTTGACAGCTGGGGCATGAAGATCCTGCCTCACGCATGGCCAGGTTTTTCATGGCATAACTTAAAGGAGTATGTTTTCCCGCGGTCGTATACCGATCGTGCCGGCGGCGATTTTTATTGGGATAAGATCTACAATGCGGTAAGCATCGGTGCCGACCAGATTTTCCTCGGCATGTTCGATGAATACGACGAAGGCACTGCGATAATGCCGATGAGCGACGATCCGCCGGTTGTTCCTTATCCAAATATACTAAATATCGACGGTGCGGATAATTGGGGATATTACATTACTAATGACGGGATGCCGGATGACTGGTGGATGACGCTTTCAGGGCACGCTAAGGAAATGTTATGCGATCAGATATCGCTTACCTCGAGCTTGCCGTCGGAAGCTTCGCTGGACAATCGTTCCAACATCGGCCCGGAACTGACGGTCGATCTGGGCGCTACCAACGTCAGCGATCTCCTTGACCAGATGGAAAATTCCGGGGACGGTACAACGGTCGCCGATGTAATTGACGGTGTGACTTGCCGCAGGGCGACAGATATTTACATGTACTTTGATGTGGACGATACGCTTCTCAACCAGATTTCTGCCGGCGAGGACGTGACGATCATCGTAGATTATTTTGATACCGGTGACGCGGTTACTATCGGCATGAATTACGATAGCGTTTCTAATCAATGGCAGGTGCATCCGAAATCGTTTACCACCTTAGGTACAAATCAATGGCAGACGGCTCGGTTTGAAATTGACGATGCCTATTTTGGAAATCGTGAAAATGGCGGCGACTTCAGGCTTCGCAGCAATACCGTCTATAATATGAATATTTCACGGGTCCGTGTTGTGTTGGAGGAGTCCTCGGTTTACACAGCAACGGTACCTGATGTAGTTGGCCAGGCCCAGGCAACAGCCGAATCTAATATTGCTGCAGCAGGTCTGGTTGTCGGAAAGGTGACCGCTGCTTACAGTAGTTCGGTTCCGGTAGGTGAGGTGATCATCCAGAGCCCAACAAGCGATTTGTTAGTAACTGTCGGTTCATCAGTCGATCTGTTTGTCTCAACAGATACTGCTTGTGCCGGACCGGCTGATTTTGATTGCGATGGAATTGTCGATGCAGGAGACTTCTCTTATATGGCAGGCGTCTGGTTGACAGCCGATTCTACAGCTGATATTGCTCAGCCGGCAGATGGTATCGTGGACTTGCCGGATTTGTTGGTATTGGTGCAGGAGTGGCTTGACGGCAGTCAGGCGGTTGCTTACTGGAACTTTGATGAGACCGCCGGCTCGGTTGCATCAGATTCTTCAGAAAACGGTTACGATGGTGCATTAATTAATATGGATAACGGCGACTGGGTTCCCGGAAACACAGGCAACGGGCTGGACTTTGACGGAATAAATGATTATGTTACCGCAGGTAATGTATGCGCTTCGTTAGCAGGCAAGGATATTACAGTAAGCGCATGGATCAAAGCTCCTGCCGTTAACCCCGCCACGCAGTTTATAATATCGATAAACACTGCAACCGGTGACAATAGATTGTTGTGCGGAACCTCAGCCGGTACCGCCACCCTCAGTTTGGGTGATACTGCATGGCACCATACGACAGCAACGGTGATCGACAACACGTGGCATCACATCGCATACGTTATTGATGATAGTGCTAATGTGATTACTGTTTACGTCGACGGCAGTGAAGCCCTGAGCTTTACGTCGGCAGTATCTGTTGTCGCTACAGATGTTTTTTCGCTTGGACAGGAGTATGATACAGGTATGACGATCAGCGATTTTTATAGCGGCATGCTCGATGATGTCAGGGTTTATGGTCGGGCGTTAAGTGAGGTGGAAATTACAGCACTCGCTCAATAAACATAGCTGTTACCGAATAGCCTGGATAGAAAGCTTGAGTTTTCGAGCCATATTTAGTGGCCTGATAGAGGAGGTCTGGCTGGGCTGAGATATACAATATCATACGGGAGATCGACCGGTGTTGTTTTTATGGAGGGTTCTTCCGGAACAGATAAAAACGTTCAAGGTTATTAAAAAAAATTCCAGGAGAAATTATGAAAACGATGAAATCAATAATTTTTGTTGCCCTGCTGCTTGGCATAGTCGGCAGCGCATTTGCGGATGTAAACTGGAAAAATACCAGCGGCGACAGGCTCTGGCGTAATGCAGCAAACTGGCAGGATAGCGTTACTCTTGCGGCGCGTGTTCCCGGCTCGGCTGACAAAGCAGGTATCAGGCAAAGCGGAGTCGGTCCGATCATCGATTCAAGCACAACGGCACTAGCTAACCTCATAGTCCTTTCCGACTGGTCAAGCTCCGGTGATACACTTGATATAACCGGCGGCAGTCTTACAACAGGCGGTTGGTTTATTATAGGCTACGGCGCCAGCAATGACGGGACATTTAATGTTAGCGGAGGCGTCACAACTGTCAACCAGAATCTGAGTGTTGGATATAAGGGTGCAGGTCACATAAACATGACCGATGGTACGGTTACGATCAATGGTGCACTTACTATTTCCGTGAATTTTGAAGGAAATGCCAGTTCAGGCCACGTACAACTGGATGGCGGTACTATTGAATGCGATTCGTTAAGTATACTAACTGGCGGGTCAATGGACATCAGCAGCGGCACGTTGATCATTGATGGTGATGTAACTGGTACGATTAATATATACAAAGGGGACGGCCGAATGACCGCTTACGATGGTGCCTGGTGGGTGATCTGTGACTATAACACGACCAATACCGGCAAGACCACCGTAACCGCATCAGAGACTCCGCCTCCGACTCCACCTGCTCCGGCTTTCCCGCCGGGGGATCTCGACGATGACTATGATGTGGATATCGATGACGTGAAATTGCTTGCCGATTATTGGCTGAGTCTGGATTTCCCAGATGATTTTGATATCAACGATGACAGTAGCGTTGATGGGGTCGAGCTGGCCGAACTTTCCAGCTATTGGCGTCATGAGTCCAAAAATGTTGTTTTTATTGTTATCGATGACCTTAATGACACCGTCGGTTCTTACGGACACCCGGTGGTTCAGACACCACATATGGATTCTCTGGCAGACAGAGGAATGCGTTTTGAGAATGCCTTGTGTAATTATGCGGTATGTAATCCAAGCCGTTCGTCGTTTTTGAGCGGCTTGCGACCTGACAGCACCGGGATATTTGACAATGTTGTGCGGTATGCGGATAACCTTGCCGATCGCGTTAGCCTGCCGCGGCTTTTCCGAAACAACGGTTATTATACCAAGAGTCTTGGAAAGATCTTTCACACCACTAATGCAGAAGATCAGGATACGCAGGCCTGGGACGAGATAAACGATTACGGGGCGACCACTGAAGGCACCACCGGAGTTGGGCGGAATTTGACGGACGGTGTTCTCGATTGGTGCCGCTGGTTGGAAGCTAACGGTGACGATGAAGATCAAGGCGATGGCATCATTGCCAAAGAGGCAGTAACCTTCTTGAATCAAACCCATGACAAGCCATTTTTCCTTGCCGTCGGTTTTCACAAGCCGCATGACCCGTTCATTGCACCGGCTCCGTATTTCGATATGTATCCCCGGGAAAATTGTGACCCGCCGATAGTTCCTCCGGCATGGGAGCCTTTAGCCTGTTATAATATTCCATGTTCAAGCATGGATCCTTTCAATGCTTTTGACGATAATGACAAGCGCGAGTTCCTAAGGGCGTACTACGCGTGCACCACATTTGTCGATACCCAGGTCGGCAAGGTGATCCAGGCTTTGGAAGATAATCAACTCATGGACGATACCATCATCATTCTCTTCGGAGATCACGGTTATCACCTCGGCGAACACAGGCATTGGAACAAGGTAACCGTATTCGGAAAATGTCATCGCCCACCTTTCATTGTGGTAGCACCGGATTCCCAGGCTCCCGCAGGTTCGGTGACAAGTGAGATCATTGAATTTGTGGATATATATCCCACGTTGGCAGATATGTGCAAACTGAAAGATGTACCTTCGGATCTTGAAGGGATTAGTTTTAAGCCTCTTTTGGATGATCCGGATCGGCCTTGGAAGGAAGCCGGTTTTATCCAGGTTTATCGAGGTGTCATGGGACGTGCGGTTAAAAACGAGCGGTGGCGATATGTAGAATGGGAAGGTGCCACGCAGGAACTATATGACACTGAAACAGATCCTACTGAGTACGTTAATCTTGCCGGAAATCCGTCATATGCCGAAGAGATTCTCTACATGCAGGAACTTTTGTATAACGGTCGTAATCGACTCCGGGTTGCCCCCGTTGATCTGATCGATGGAACCTTTGTTCACTGGAAGATGGATGAAACGGCAGGCGCTGTGGCTGTAGATGCTTCGGGTAATGGCTATGACGGGACGTTGATGAATATGGACGATAACGACTGGGTTGCAGGCGTAAACGGCAACGGGCTGAGCTTTGACGGCGTAAACGATTATGTGGCTGTAGGTAGTCTATTTGCCGGGATGGCGGGGACGGATCTTACAATAAGCGCATGGGTTAAAGCTCTTGCAGTTAACCCCGCCACGCAGTTCATCATCTCGATAAACACTTCAACCGGCGACAATAGATTGTTGTGCGGAACCCAGCCCGGCAGTGACACGTTTAGTTTAGGTGATACTGCATGGCATGATACCGCGACAACGGTGATCGACAACACATGGCACCACATCGCATACGTTCTTGAAGATAGTTCTAATACGATTACTGTTTACGTAGACGGCAGCGATGTCTTGAGCTTTACATCGACGGTATCTGTTGCCGCTACTGATTTGCTTTCGCTTGGACAGGAATACGATGCAGGAATGACAACCGGCGATTTCTATGACGGCCTGCTCGATGAGGTCAGGATATATGATCGGGCCTTAAGTGAAGCGGAAATCGCAGAACTCGCTCAATAAACATAGCGTTTACCAAATGGCCTGACTTCTCCATGCGATTAGGGTTATTGTCCTATGACACAAATAACTCAAACTGACCAAACGGTCAGTTTGAGAAAATATAGAGTTAGAGGGGATTCTGGCCGATATTTACACCACTATTGACAAAGGTCTTTGAAATTGGTATAAGGTTATGCTTAATCAGTTAAGCCGGAAAGCTTTCAGCACCGTTTGGGTTTCCGGTAATTGGCAATGAGCGTAAAGTCTTGTCAATAAAGAACTGGAGGATTGACCGAGTGGCTGATGGTGGCGGTCTTGAAAACCGTTGTGCGGCGACGTACCGTGGGTTCGAATCCCTCATCCTCCGTTTATTAACCCTGCATCTTTGATGCAGGGTTTTTTTAATTAACAGTATCCGATCGTAAACACGGCGCAAAAAAAAGGCCCTGCCGGAATCAACCCAGCCGGGCCGTAAAGTGCCTGTATCAAAGCCTACTCTTTCGCGTTGCCGTTGGCTTCATTGTCAGCGGCTTCGTTTTTGCCGGCGGCTGCTTTCTCACGCTGTATGGCCTCGTATATCTCTTTGCGATGAACAGATATGCTGCGCGGTGCGTTGATGCCCAAACGAACCTTGTCGCCGCGAACGTCTACGATCGTGATCTCCACATCGTCGCCGATTATAATTGACTCATCCTTTTGTCTACTTAGGACCAACATCGATTCACTCCTTTAATACTTGTTGGTCGGTCAAATATCAACCTGACTTAACTGAAAACTTTGCTGCCTTACCTCTATATACGTAAACGCATAAGTTCAAGGTTCAAAAAAAACTAAAATCAGCACCAGGTAAGGCATCCATCACTGGTGTACATATATATAATCGGCTTTTCTTGGGTGCGATTAGCAGTGATTTTTCATCTTTTTTAAAAAACATTACAAATTATAGGACTCAGATCGTCTAAAGCTTTGGGATATAAAGGGTTACGCTTGATGATATCCCTGGTGTTACTGGGCGTGCTTTTGCCAATAATCGAATTTGATTGACATCCAAAAGCCGCTTATTGCACCTAAAAACGCGAAAGAGACCATCTGGACGGGCAAAATCGCACAGATCGCACGCGTATAGAACGCAGCGGGCCAATGTTCGATCATGTATCCAAGGACATCCTGTTTGGCATAAGCAGTCAGAGCAAAGACCGGTACCAGCACTGAGGCCGCTGCGGGGTATCTGTAATCGACATTGAAGAATTTCTTGGCGATAAAGGCGCCTGTTCCGAACGCGACAAAGACTGCAAACCCGATCTGGCCGGCGCCGGGCTGACCGGTTACTGAGCCAAGCAGGCTGTCGAACATCTTTACATCGCGAGCGAGCAGGCCGATGACCAGTATGGCGGCAACGACGGTTGCGATGATCGATGCGATAATGTTAAGCGGTTTTGTGTCGTTGCCGAGCGAGTATTGGGATCCGGGCTTGCCTTTTGAGAATTTCATCGCGGCATAAACGCCTATACAGCCTGCGGCGACGACCAACAGCCAGAACAATCCTTCCCACCTGAGCGCCGAATAGAGCGCCTGGCGTCCCGGCAGGGTGTTGTTAAGGCGAATCAGCGAAGTCATATCTCCGCCTCGGCATGCGACCGCTGCGATGCCTGCGGGGACTGCGATAGGTGCGATCTCATAGCCTAATGGGTAGCTGATGAAGAATGCCGCTGCGCCGATCAGGAATGCTAGGACGACGATAAGAGCCATTGCAACTATGTCTATGCCTCCGCCGTAGAGCGTTACCGCTGCCATCGGGTCGGCTGGCGATACCAGGGGCCAGGCGAAGAAGCCTAAAACCAAAATACCCAACGCCATCACCGCGGCGATCCTGAGCCTGTTTATGATCGATAGTTCCATCTGTTACCTTTCCTTAATAGCGTAAGAGATTAACATTGTCGGCTGTTTCCGTCAAGGTAATTAATAGCGTGCAGCCCCGATGTTCTTCGGGATAAACTCCGGACACCGAGGACACCGAGAAAAGCTGTTTTTTAGACAGGATCACGGGATAAAGGAA
The DNA here is from genome assembly GCA_023143375.1 of Planctomycetota bacterium. Lineage (GTDB taxonomy): Bacteria > Planctomycetota > Phycisphaerae > Sedimentisphaerales > Anaerohalosphaeraceae > JAFGKL01. The sequence continues at coordinate 3,105 of JAGLHQ010000346.1, read as the reverse complement.
ACTGCGGATTGCGCGGATTTAAGTGGGGTATGGATTTTAAAACTGATTGTCTAACTGTTCCGGTTTTAGAGGACGGAAAGCTAAGCTAGATTAATCCCGCAAAGAAGAAAGAAAAAGAAGGTGTTTTGGAACAATGTTCTAAGTAGTGATATTTGGAATAGTTAAACTTCCCTAATTTGATGTAATAAAACAACTTTTTACTGTTTTTTTATAACAACTTCTTTTTATGTACGTATAATTCGTAAAGGAGAGCATAGTGATGAAAAGATTTCATCAAAACACATTTCTATTTTTCAATCCAAAGGAGGAATCACCATGGAAAGCAGAAACAGTTCTTTAAGGGGGAGAAGTACGAAAACAGCGGCGTTTATCTTAATGATCGTATTGGTCAGTGTGGTGTTCGATCTTGCCATGGCGTCTGAGGGTTTTGTATTTGTGGCCGATCGTGGAGCATATGATGTTTCTGTCTATCAATTAAGCGGTGATGAGATTACATATTCACAAACCATCGCAGGCAATAACGAAAAAAATATAGATATCGCGATCGATGAGTCCTCCCAGATAGCCTTTGTCAGTAATGAAAGTGGTAATTACATCAAATTATTGGATACCTACGATAAAGTTTTTTTAAAAAATATAGTAATAGACGATGCTTCTAGTATCTCAGGTCTCGTTTACGATGCCAAACGATCCAAACTTCTTGCTGTTGGAAGAAATACAAATATCATATATGAACTTAACTGGGATAACGCGGGTCTTGACCTTGATCTTAACAGGATCATAACACTTTCAGATATTGATTATGCCAATGGTATAGATATCAATCAGGACACGCTTTATGTCACCGAATACTTCTATAATGGGGATATCTCTTCCGAGCAGGTTTTTACTTTTGACATCTCCAATAACTATTCATTTATTGAAACAATAGATATGGTTGAGGAAGTGGTAGGTATAACCTATGACCCTAACGAAAACGTTTTATACGGCGGAATATATTACGGTCATAATAATATCGTAAAATATTTATTTTCCACCTCCACTGCTATCGTAAAGAATGCCGATGATAGTATTGTCGGTTTGACAATAGACAAGAGCGAACCGTCAAGAATCATTACTACATCTTTTAACGGCAATTCCGTAGCACTTTGGGATACTTCTGACTGGACGAGTGAGTCTGAGGTTAATGTTGATCCTTTGTCCAGTACAGATGAAGGTCTAATCGGTCCGGCGGGTTTGGCGCATATACACAACGATCTTATTCCGCGTCGTATCGGACTTACGATTACGGACAATATTGACCCATCATGCGTTTCGCCGGAGGACAGCATTACATATACTGTTATCGTAGATCCTAACGGTTTCGATCATGAAGATCTTACAGTTTCAGTTATTATTCCTGAGGCGATGGATTATGACGATCCTTTGAATCCAAACTATGATATAGCTACACGGACATATACATGGGAGATCGGCACACTTAATGGTACAAACTCTGTTTCAAAAGAATTTTCGGGAACGATCAATTATAATTGTGAGCCAGGTATCCCGATCTATCTACATGTAAACGCTGTAAGTGATGTCGCAACTGCCAGTAAAAGAGAATACACCGATGTCTGCTGCGTATGGGGCGGCGATATAGTTTATGTGGATCGGAATGCGAGTGGTTTCAACACCGGTACATCCTGGCAAAATGCCTATACGGAACTGCAAGAAGCCCTGGAGAGAGTACGTTCTAATGATTCTAATGACCCTAATAATTCTAATGATTGCTCCGAAACCGCGATATGGGTTGCAGGCGGGGTATACTCGCCGGGGGTTCACAGCACCAGCACCTTTGATATTCCCGATGATGTGGAAGTCTATGGGGGCATGAAAGGCGACGAACCAAGTGATTACGATCCGTCCGCAAGGGAGGCGATATTATACAAATCCATTCTGACTGGAAATAATAAAAACAACATAGTTGTTGATATGGGTAACAACACTAAACTGCATGGATTTACGATTGAGGATGGGGACAACTGGGGTGTTATCGGCAATGGTACCAATTATACGCTTGAGTATTGTGTCATAACATCTAATAACGAGCAAGGAATTTATTGCAATAACGGCAATCTAACTGTCAACTGGTGTATTGTCAGCGGTAATGGCTTTAGAGGTATTTATCACGATGGCAGCGGTAAGACTTTGACAGTTAACAACTGTAAGGTTTACGATAATGTGCAGGACGGTATATATGTAAACTCGTCAACACCTACGATACTAAACAGCGAAATTCATCATAACGGGAGCACTCCCTATGTGTCATATTATGGGATACGGCTGTACTATGCAAGTGGGGGTGAGATACGTAACTGCACGATCGTTTATAATGACAGCTACGGCATACATCACAGTTGGGGCACTGAGCCTGACATCAGCAACTGTATTTTCTGGGGCAACAATGATAATGGAACACAATTTTACAATTGCTCTCCAACAAACAGCTATACCAGCGATCCTGTTTTTGCATACCTAAATCCCGATCTTGGCAACTTTCATCTTTCGACAACGTCACCGGTTATAGACTCGTATGAAGACACTTCCATACCCGCAGGCGAAACCGACATCGATGGCGAGGAGCGAGTTTATAATACGGAAGTCGATCTGGGCGCTGATGAGGTTTCTGAGGATTGCACGGACGATGCTTATATTGCAAACAACCTGTTTGATATTAACGCAGACGGTTTGGTGAATAATTATGAGTTTGCGATGTTCTCAAAAGCATGGCTCGCTCATGACCCTAACGAGCCGGACTATGCCCCCTCTGATCCGAATGAATACGCTATATGGTCGAGAGCAAGAGATTATAACTTCGATAAAGATGGCGATAGTCAGTATGTCATTGATTCTGCCGACCTGCTCAAACTTGCGAATGATTGGGCATGGCAGGCGTGCTGGAAGGACTTCGACCGGGGCTTTGCAATGATGGGAATGGGCGGCGACGGTGAGATGACGGCTATGCCTATGGGGATGGATATGATGGTAATTGAAGCGCCTGCAGTTGAGCCAACTATCGAAGAACAACTCGCTGGTGCCGAGAGTAATCTGGACTTCTTAAAT
>JAGLHQ010000345.1 GCA_023143375.1 Planctomycetota bacterium | reverse complement strand
CTTCTTAAAGCGATCTTTAGAATCACGGTTTACAAGTTTTGCATGGTCTTCTGCCGGTAGCCTCTGCTTGTGCCTTATCGGTGAAGGTTACGATGTTCTCTTTGGAAATGCGTTTTACGAAGCTGCACGTAGACGCATGAAACACCTTTCCACTCTTAGAGGCAACTAACGAGTTGTCATTGCTTGCGTCTTGTGATTTAGGATCTGTTTTTTTCTCTATCTCCTTTTTTTTCCTGACCTGCGCAAACCCCTTGTCGATCAACTGCCTTGCAAGATTTCTGCCATCTACGATAACATTGGCTTTTAATGCGAAGGTTTCGGCTCTTTCGATGTTTTTAAGCTCAATGACTTCGGCCTTTTTCAATACTTTCCGAACAAACTCCTTAACCTGCTGTCGATAAAAGCCATCTGCGGCACCGTTGTCTTCTAAAACGCCTGGCGGCTCAATCCCTTTGACGATAATCTTTACATCGGAACCTATCACGGTCGGCCAGTCTTTCACATCGCAGACAAACGAAAGGTCGCCGCCAACACTTTCGATCTTTTCAACCGAAGCCCCTCCATAACTTTTCTGCGTTTGCCCATTGCAGCAAAACGACAGGCCGGTCACCAGAAACATCACAATAAAAATCGACTTGCTTAAATCGCTTCTCGAACATTTTATCATTTTTCATACTCCGTATATTTATCGGCTTTACCTTTGGCTTTTTCGACAGGGTATTTCTCAGCGTTTTTTTTCAGCTTTTCTTTAGCGGCTTCGACGGGGTCTATGCCAAGTTTATCGGACAGGTTTAACAGAAGGATCATCGCATCGCCGATCTCATCTTTTACCTCTACCATTTTATCGTTAGGCAGAGCACGGCTTTGATCGTCAGTTAACCACTGAAAATGTTCGGCGATCTCTGCAACCTCAACGACAAACGCCATGGCAAGATTCTTCGGGCTGTGGTACTGATCCCAGTCCCTTTCGTCGTTAAAGGATCTTATCTTCTTAATCAATGTCTCCAAAATCTTTCCCTCGGCAATTATCGTAATGTATTATCGGACATAACTGTAAAAACGCTAATCATTCTACCTATATTAATAACAGGATTTGACGTAAGTGCAACCAAAAACACAATTCCCTCAACATCCTGCCTGCTTGACTTTTGGGCCGATTTATGCTATTATGATGCTAACATACACGGACGGGGAGCAGAAACGCTTTTATGAACACTTCGTTTTTCTGCCGCATCAATTCAGATCAGGGACGGTCCTAAAAATATTTGTATAGGGTCGGCTTACAGTGAAAAGTGTTTTAAAGAAAAGCGGTGTTTTAATCGCATTCGTTACATCCGGCATTATTCTTTTGGCGGTGTTGGTTGTCAGTGCGGGGATGGACAGCGAGGTAACATTGTTATCTGCGACGACAGAAACCAGCGATTGGTCCAAAGACAACGCGAAGGATAAGTGGCAAACCGTTTCGATGCGTGTAACTGCATACTGCCCATGCAAAAAATGCTGTGGTAAATATTCCGACGGCAGGACCGCAAACAACCATAAGATCGAAGAAGGCGATGCGTTCGCCGCGGCAGATAAAAGCATACCATTTATGTCAGAGCTTATCGTACCCGGCTATAATGACAACAAACCTGTAAAAGTTATGGACAGAGGGGGCGTTATCAAAGGCGCTCGTCTGGACGTATTTTTCGATACGCATCAAAAGGCGTTGAACTGGGGCGTTAAATACCTTGACGTGAAATTGAGAGTTCGTAGTTCGTAGTTGGGAGATGATTTTTTGGCCACGAACTGCCTAATAGGCAGATGATCAATCTATTACTTTGGTTGTCTGAGCAATGCCGCGAACAAGACTCCATAAGTTTTTAAGGACGGAGAAAGCACGAATTATTTCAGCCTTCGGCTGAATAAAAGGTTGTTTTTGCCACAGAGGAAAAAGAGAACACAGAGGTCACAGAGATTTTTTAAATAAAGCTCTGCTTCAAGTAACGTTGCTTCTATTGGGCTTTCGGTATAAGCTGTTGTAGAACAAATAATTATAATGTCAAGTTTTTAAGAACTCGCAAAAAAATAAGAAGTTGAAAGATTGTAGAAGAGCCGCATGGGCAGGAAACCTGCCCATCCTACAGATTTGATTTATATTTCATCCACTAATTACACTGATTTTCAATTGTCATTAATGCATATTTCTTTTTTGCCACAATGGATCCAGAGCTTTCGCTGGAATGACAAGTCGTAGATGGACCTGTTTAAAGTATTAGAGAAGTTTTCATTTCCGATTGACCAAAGCTCGTTTTGACGCTAGAATACCCTTTTGTAAAATTCGCAGGAGCGGTATATGGAAATTCTGGTTATCTCTGACATACATAACAGACTCGGCAACATCTCTGCGATCGCCGATGACCTTGCCGGGGCTGACGTTGTTCTTATCGCCGGCGACATTACAAACTTCGGCAGCGCAAAACAAGCTAAAAAGATCGTCACAAAAATTTCAAACTATAACAGCAACATTCTGGCAGTACCAGGCAACTGCGATCCGCCTTCGGTAGAAGCATACCTAAGCGGCCATGGAATGAGTCTGCACTGTAACCGCGTTGAGCTGGACGGGATAAAGTTTGTGGGTCTTGGCGGAGCTATCGCTGGGCCGGGGTTTGGTCTTGCCGAATTCGGCGACGACGATTTCTCGATCAGACTTAATGCTCTTGAAGCGACGCTGAAACCCGATGACATATCTATCCTGGTAACACATCAGCCCGCGTTTGGAACAAGGATCGACGATAGCGGCGATGGGCATCACGCCGGGAGCAAGGCGGTAAGGGACTTTATTGACAGGAATCACCCGATTGTCGCTGTCTCCGGACATATACATAATGCTTTCGGAACTGAGATACTCGGTTCTACCACCTTAATAAATCCTGGCCCTATTTCACACAGGACTTATGGATACATAAAGATCGGTGAAACCGTCTCAGCGGAAATTCGCACTATAAAATAGGTTCATCTACTTTTTCTTTTTTTTCTTATTAAGAAATTTCGTCTGATGCTCGAAGGCTTCGAGTTCTGTGGCTTGTCCCTTGTCTCCCTGCCGGGCCATCCACTTGTATAGTTTTTTACGAAGCTGTTTTTTCACCTTTGCATACTTCGGGTCATCTGCAAGATTGTTCCATTCATAGTGATCGTTGACAACATCATAAAGTTCCTCGGCTGATCTGTTCTCGAAGCGCCTGATCTTGTCAGCAGCATCAGCATCGTTAGCTGCCTTCTTTTGCCAGGATGCGTAAATGCTATCCTTCATGAAAACATTTTTAAACTTAACATCGGGTGTAAGATTTACGATATACTTAAATTGTCTGCTTCTTACCTGGCGTATGCCAAAGTGTTCCGAACCGTTGATTATGCCACGTGTTGTCATCATTCCATATACATGTTCTTTGTGCTCATGCTTCTTACCAAGCAAGACGTCAAGATAGCTTTTTCCGTCAAGGACAGGGGCGGGGGTTCCTCCGGCAGCAGCAACAAAAGTAGGGACAACATCTACATACTCGATCATCGCGTCGCTTACCGAATCCGCTTTTATCCTGCCCGGCCATCTTGCCACAAGGGCATTTTGCAAACCATTATCGTAACAGGTCCACTTGGCAAATGGCAGGCTATTGCCCTGCTCGCTGGTAAAGATAACGAGCGTATCATCTCTTAATCGATGTCTATCAAGCATCGCTAAAAGCTCGCCAACCTGCCCGTCAAGATATGTGATCTCTGCCAGATACTTTGAAAACCCTTTTCGGGTCTGCTGAGTATCGACAAGGTAAGGCGGCAGTTTAAGCGACTCGGGCTTATACCTACTCGGGTCACCTTTATTCCATGGGCTATGCGGTTCGTTAGAACATGCGAACAAACAGAACGGCTTACCTTCAGAGTTTGCGTCTTCAATAAATCCTTCAACCGCTTTCATGTCAGGATTTTTATTGCCGGGCAGATATTCGAAAGGAAAAACTTCCTTTGTCGCGATATGCCTTTTACCGCTAAGGGCCACCCTGTACCCCAACGTCTTTAGATAATGAACGATGCTTTTGGTTCCGGCCTTTGCAAAAGTATGGTTCGGATAGGCGCCGCTTTTAACGGGATACAAACCCGTATAGATATTGTGCCTTGTAGGCGAACACATCGGGGCCGCCTGGAAAGAATGCGTAAACCGCATCCCCTGTTTTGCAAGCCTGTCGATGTTAGGCGTATACGCCTGCCCTCCATAACATCCGATGTCCCGATAAGTGCAGTCGTCGGCAAGGATAAACAAGAAGTTCGACTTTTCATCTTCCTTTACCAAAGGACCAGAGGCGCACCCAATTGACAATCCAACAGCGCCTAACCCTACAAACTTTAAAAAGTCGCGCCGTCCGATAATATCATTCATCTCGGTTCTTTCTCTGACTAAACCTGTCTAATTTAAATAATACGCCAATTCTACAAACTATTTATCTCTATTCAAGCAATCTTTCGAGTTTCTAATTACTGCTTTTAAACCGAAATGCAACGCCGATAACACCGCCTTAATCACATTATTTTCGGACGTAATATTTTTTGTTTTTTTGCCAAAAGAGCATGTTATCAAGTTATGTTTGGCTCCAATAATGACGAAAAAAAACCTATAAGGCTTATCCCGTAATCTATCGGGAATTTTGGCCGAGAACCATAACCTGTTTGCCAGTATCGAATAAAGGAGATAACATGGCTAGCGATATTCTATTAGAGGCCGGTACCAATGAAATGGAGCTGCTTGTGTTCAAGCTCAATAACACTCCTTTCGGAATTAATGTGGCCAAGGTACGCGAAATAATACAGCGTCAAAAAACGATCACCATACCGCACTCACCGGCAGCGGTCGAAGGAAGCTTCAAACTCAGAGAGAACGTCCTTACACTGATAAACATGGGGTCCTACTTTGGTATGGAAGGTGAAGAGATCCAAAAGGGCGAGGGAATGATCATCGTCGTCGAATTCAACAAGATCATATGCGGCGTTCTGGTAGACGCTGTAGAAGCGATCCACAGACTACGATGGGATAAGATCGAGCCGCCTTCACAGTACCTTATCGACATAAGTGCCCCGATCACCGGGACGACACAGATCGACGAGATGACTGTTCTTATAGCCGACTTTGAAACATTAATCGGCGAAATACTGGGCCTGAAAAACACGCTTCTCATAGAAGATACACCCGCCGAAACATGTTCGGTAAAAGACGCAAGGATACTTCTCGCTGACGATTCTATCGTTCTGCGAACCAACTTAAACAATCTCTTAACACAAAACGGATACAACAACTTAACAATATGCAACGACGGCCAGGAAGCATGGGAGATACTTCAAGAACATAAGAACGACGAAGGCGGCCCGTGCGATATCGTTATGACAGATATCGAAATGCCTCGAATGGACGGGCTGCACCTGACATCAAAGATCAAAGAGGATCCGCATCTGAAGCATTTACCTGTGATACTGTTCTCTTCGCTTATTACAGAAGACAACATCAAGAAAGGCAAGTCCGTCGGAGCCGATGCTCAAATATCAAAACCCGACAGCAAGGGCATGCTCGAAGCGATCGAAAGATGCCTCACTGAAAAGTTTGCAGCAGCGGCGGCAACAGCATAATACGCTGACATGAAAGTCAAAGGCCCCGAAACTCGGGGCCTTTTTTTATGCGCCCATTACGTAGTACACGTCTTTTCAGAAAAGCGGCGCCATTACTATCTGCCATACGTATAGTTGGAGTTGAGAATTTGGACGCACAAGATCAACGGATTGCATGAGAGCGATTTTATATTTGCTGCAAAGGTCGACCGGATGGGAATTTAGGCCAGTTTTGCATTAAGATTCTTCATCATTCCAAGGAGAAGCTTTGGGTTTATGTCCTGAAGTTCCGATTCCATTCGTTCGGCGCGGGCCATGCGTTTGAGCAGGTCGCGGGCCCGTTCTTTGTGGGGAGATATTTTAGAGATGGCTTTTTCGGCATCTTCAAGCTTGCCCTCGGCTATGTATCTCAGGTACACGATAATGTTCCTTAGCAGTTGGCGTTCGTTAAACGGCTCTTCGCTGCCGTCGTCATCGGGCATGGTTGTCTCGCTGAGCACTTTCTTGGTCAGATCATGCGTTTCTTTCATCATATCTTGATACTGGCTCTCTTCGTTAGGATCGAGCGGTGCAAGCATAAGTTCTTCTTCGCCATCGATATGCGGAAGCGGTATGTAACATCGATGATTGCAACTGGGACAAGCGCCCCATTTGCCGCCGGCTGAGTCGGGAGCTTTTATCTTCTTTTCGCAGCATTCACACTTAAAACTGATGCCCATAATCTTCTCCAGATTTAATCACTCTGCCTTATATTCCGCCACTACATCGGTGCTGATACCGCCGCGCGGAGTAAACACCGAGGTAACCTTCATCCATCTGGGAGCACATGCGCCGCTCAAGTCGTCGAGAATATCATTGGTCAGCTTCTCGTAAAAGACGCCCTTGTTGCGATAGCTTTGCATATATGACTTGAGGCTCTTAAGCTCGATGCACACCTTATCCGGGCAATAGTCAATCGTGATCTCGCCAAAATCCGGCTGACCCGTCTTAGGACAAACGCTCGTGAACTCCGGAACCCTGATAGTGATCGTATAATCCCTGCCCGGACTCGGATTGTCAAACAACTCTAGATCTAATTTATCTTCCATCTAATTAAGAAACTCCAATTTGAAAAAATCTAACACTCTAATCTACGCGTGTGCTGAGGCACACCCTACGGTAAGCACAGGGCTTCGTTACACGTGGATTCCTGCTTTGACAGGAATGACAACAATGTAACATGTTTTTTCGTCACAATGGATCCCAGCTTTCGCTGGGATGACAATCCTGAACAGCTACAGCATGGGCAAACGAGTTGCCCATCCTACGTTACTAAGACCCTAATAATAAAATCTAGCCCTAAGCGCAAAAAACTGCTATACTTATGGCAAATTGTAACAAAAAGCATAATCTTTTGCAAGGATACTTTAAATGTGCTCAGAAACCCAAAAAGCCATCGTTTTGCTCAGCGGCGGGCTGGACTCGGCGACAGTACTAGGTATTGCGCAAAAAACGGGCTTTCGGTGCTATTGCATGACCTTTAGGTACGGACAGCGACACGCGATAGAGATAGAAGCTGCAAAACGGATCGCCGCTGTTAACAGTGTTATAGAACACCGACTGATCGACCTCGATCTTGCCCAGTTTGGCGGATCGGCACTTACCGATCATGATCTTGACGTCCCGAAAAATCGACAGAACTTAGAAAATAGTGACAGCGAAATACCGATCACTTATGTTCCTGCAAGAAACACCATCTTTCTGAGTTATGCCCTGGCATGGGCGGAGGTGCTGGGGATATCTGACATCTTCATCGGTGTGAACATGACCGACTATAGCGGATACCCGGACTGCCGAGCCGAGTTCATAGAAGCCTTCCAGAACATGGCCAACCTTGCGACGGCTGCGGCGGTTGAGGGGAAGGCGAAATACAAGATACATACGCCTATAATCAAAATGTCAAAAGCGGAGATCATCAAACACGGAACCGCCATCGGCGTAGATTATTCGATAACCCATAGCTGCTATGCCCCCGATGCGAAAGGCCGGCCTTGCGGGCAATGCGATTCATGTAAACTGCGGCTGAAAGGTTTCGCCGAAGCGGACCTAACCGACCCCGTCGAGTATTCAAATGATAGTTAACGAAATATTCTATTCCATTCAGGGCGAGGGAAAGCTGGCAGGTGTGCCGAGCGTTTTTATTCGGCTGAGTGGGTGTCCGCTTCGGTGTAAGTGGTGCGATACGAAATACGCATGGTCACCTACTTCCGGCGACGAGATGACAGTCGAACAGATCGAAGCAGAGGTCGTCAAACACCCCGCTTCACACGTGGTCATCACCGGCGGAGAACCATTCGCATCTGGGCAGCTTAAAGAACTAACGATTGCTCTTGCAAACACAAACTTTCACATAACGATCGAAACCAACGGCCTGAAATTTATCGACGGTCTAAAATGCAACCTTATGAGCATAAGCCCAAAACTTGCCAATTCGATCCCCGACGAACCCGATCTCTCCGAAAAACACAAAAAGCACATCGGCGATCTTACTGCGATGCAGCAATTGATGGACAACTATAAATATCAGTTAAAGTTCGTGGTAGACACAGCGGCTGATCTGGACGAGATCGCCCAATGCATTGGAAAGCTAGAGAACGTAAACCCATATAAAATATGCCTGATGCCCCAGGCGACAACCAGATCGGAGTATATCACAAAATCGCAATTCTTAGCTGAGATATGCAAAAGGACAGGATTTGCCCTATCGCCGAGGCTGCAAGTGCTGCTTTGGGAAGGACAAAAGGGAAAATAATCACCACCCAAGCCATTTTTAAGCCTAAAATTCCACGTTTATCATAAAAACACTTGCATAAATCATTTTGGATTGTAGAATATTCCTCTCAGATTGCCCAGGTGGCGGAATAGGCAGACGCGCCAGGTTGAGGGCCTGGTTCCTGATAAGGGAGTGCTGGTTCGACTCCAGTCCTGGGCATTACTAAGCCCTTGTTTGACAAGGGTTTAGTATTTTTCTTTTCTATACTTCCCTACTCCTATTATCTCCTATGAGGTAGATTGTCATCAATCTAGACTCCTGTTTGAGCACTATCAAAATATATTTGTAAAGTGAAACGCTTTATGTTATCTCGTTTGATAGGCGACTCAGTTGCACTTGTGAACTGAATCCGCGTTATGTCGCCTTGCAGGGATAGTGAAAACAGGGAAGCGTTGCGCTTCAAATTAAAATCCGGGTTTCATTTAAAGAGGATGTCTTTTATAAGAACACCCTCTTTTTGAAAAGATACGAACAGGAAACCTATCGGCAAGTCACGGAAGTTCCATGACGAAGAGCGAACAACATACGTATCACAGCCGGAAACTTTCAATTTTTTCGGTATGTGCTGATGTCCGAAAAACATCACAGTAGGTCTGGTTCTTTCGATCAGATCATTGAAAAACAATGAGTCGTTTCTTGACAGCCACATATTTTTATCTTCACCGTTTGGCTCTGGCGGGACATGTCCGAATACAACCTTGGCTTTTTCCTCTTTTTTCAACTCCGCTTCCAGCCATTCGGATTGGCCAAAAGGCCGGATAGTTTCCGAACTTAGATGCCCGACATGTTCAGAGGATGCTACATCGCATATACCAATGAACCTGACCTTGTTATGCAAAAAGGAATAGTAGTCGGATTCTTTTCCGTTTTTCTTAAAATCATCCGGGAAAAAATCTCGCAATTCTTTTCTGTGTTCCTTTTTTTCGTGATTGCCGGCAATAACATGTACAGGCAGATCGAAATCGCTAATAAGATCCTTAATTGCCCAAAGATGAATGTCGCCTGTGATCAGGACAAATTCCGGATCGTCATTTTTTCTCATCTTGTTAATTTCTTCAAGGCACAGTCTGAATTTATCCCTGGCGGTGCCGAATTTTTCATACCCTTCTCTAACAGGCTCAGAAGCGTGAGGATCGGAAATAACGACAAAGCTAAACGGTTCGATATTGTTGTCATAACCCAGCAGCTCGGTTTTAGGGATGAAATCCTCCCTTATCTCGACCTCGATTTTAGGGATAAAGTTTTCTTTTGTCTCAACTCCGGTTTTAGGAATAAAGTTTTCTTTTGTCTCAACTTCATTATTAAGCTGACAACCGCTGATACTTATTCCACAAATACCCAACACTAAAAACAAAAGAACTATGCGGGCCTTAATACAGTGATCTTTATTAAATCTTAATGGCATTGTCGCCTCCTTTATCTTTTCTGCTGCATTCCATTCTTTACGCCCCATTGTTTGTTCGGTTTGGGGCCAAGCTCAATTTCCAGCGTACCGCCCTTAAACAATTCGGCATGGGGTATTTGAACATCATTCCATGGCTTGTTATTAAATTTGACCGCTTGAATGTACATGTTTTCCGGAGAATTGTTCTTACAGATCAGCGTGATGCTTTTTCCCGAATAATACCTCTTATCCAGATTTATAGTAATTTTATCGAATACCGGTGAGGTTATCTCATAACTTGGCTGTAGTGCCGCGCCGCCTTCGATATCGAACAGACCGATCGCCATCAATACGCCCAGGGCGCCCATCTGGCCCTGATCCTCATCGCCATTATAACCGCCATAAGGTGTCGTTCCGCCGAAAGCCTCCTGCTTGACCCGCCGCACCCAGTATTGCGAACGCCACGGCTGGCCCAGGTGATTAAAGACATGAGCCATTCCCGTGGCCGGCTGGTTTTCGTAATCGACCCAGTTAGATGAGTGGCCACCGTGAGGGGCGACATATCTTTTTTCGCCTGCCAATTCAAATTGTCGATTCAGTTTTTCGGCCGCCATTTCTTTCCCGCCCATCAGTTCAGCGAGGCCCTGCAAATCGTGCGGCACGAACCATGTATAGATCGCCGAGTTACTTTCAACAAATCCTTTGCAGTTGAACTCTCCCTTGCCGATCGGCGAATAATCCTCATACCAGGAGCCGTCTTTTTCCTTGGGGCGTATCCAGCCGGATTGCGGATCGAATCCCAATTTAGGATCGAGTTTTTTGCCGGCATGGGAATCGAATAAATTGCGGTACCCTTCGGATCGTTTGAGGAAAAGGTCATGATCCGAACCCTTGCCTAACGCTTTGGCCAGTTGTGCCAAACACCAATCCTGATACGCATATTCAAGCGTCTGGGCAGCAGCTTCGCGATGTTTGCCTTTGCCGTCTCTGTGCAGCGGAACATACCCGCGATCTACATAGTATTTCATCCCCCCGCCGGCGACCTGGTCACCTACCTCATATCCGGCGTGATCCCGGATGCCACCGACGAAGGCATTTTTGCGCAATCCCTCGTAAGCCTTCTCGACATCATAATTGTCAATCCCCTTGTTATAGGCACAGGCAAAGAAAGACGACGCCGGATCGCCGATCATGACGTAGGTGTAATTGCCACCTGACGGTCCGCGCGGGATCAGGCCGCCGTTTTTGTACATATCAACCATGGTGTTTGCGAAACCGTCCATCAGTTCCGGGTACGCCATTGACCACAGAATGTTGAGGGACCAATGAGCGCCCCACAACGCATCGAAATTATAATGCGGGTAGATCGGTTTACCGCTATCATCCAACCGAACCTGACGGATCTTTGGCTCGTCACCGGTGTTATCGATATACTTACCGTCAACATCGCTGACGATGCGCCTGCCGAGTAAAGCGTGCCACAGGTCGGTGTAGAATTTGACACGTTGCTGCTCGCTGCCTCCGGCGACTTCGATGCGTCCGAGCCACCGGTTCCATTCGGCCTTGGATTCGGCGACAACCCGCTGAAAATCCCAGCCGTCCAGTTCCGCTTTCAGATTCTTTCGAGCCTGCTGCTCACTGACATAAGAGATTCCCAGTTTCATCATCACGATCTCATCCTGCTCGGTGGGAAATTCAACATAAAACCCGGGATTTTCACCTTTGACCTGGGACAGTTCGACGATATCTTCTTCCCATGCCATGATCTTCGTAAACGGCTTACTCAACTCAACCGCGAAATACACGGTGCATGGTTTTCGGCGCCTGCCGGTACGTTTCATCGTCACAGAGCCCTCGAATTCGGTTTCGCTAACGCGGCGAACCGTTGAGGCCTGCATATCTCCATGCCCGAGCTTTGCGTCTAAATTGAAGGCGATATGACTTCTATCGGATGCGGGAAATTGATAACGATGAAAACCCACCCGACAGGTAGACGTAAGTTCAACGCCGATCTTGCGATCCGACAGGAACACTTTGTGATAACCGGGAGAGACCACTTCGTCGTCATGACTGTACGTTGCCTTGTTGGCGTCAAATCCCTTGTGTGCCTTTATCTCGCCGACCCCCGGCATAACAGGAATACCTGACATCTGCCAGGCATGGAGATGACTGAAACAGCGAATGTATTTGCTGTCATAGAGATAGCCCGATTTCCAACTGCCGTTTACATCGGTGTCGGGGCTAAGATTGACCATTCCGAAAGGACGACAGGCCGAAGCAAAATAGAACCATCGTGACTGCACCGTATCGATCCGCGGACTTACATACTGGACCGGTGTTTTCGCACAACCCAGAACGCTTCCAATCGCCAAAAGAATCACGCCCGTCCAGAATCGAAAAGACAAAACAGTTTTCACAGTAACTCGCTTTCCCTCGGTGAATTCCGCGATCATATCCATATTATGCCATTGGCATTACAAGTTAAGCTTCGCACTCTTTTAAAATGGGTTTCCATCTGTCCGTAGAAAAACTTAAGACCTTTTCCAAACAGCCTATCGAGGCATCGCTGCAATCTTAGCCGACAGCACCGATGTATGCAAGGCTTTTGATCTAAAAACAGTTGGCACCC
>JAGLHQ010000344.1 GCA_023143375.1 Planctomycetota bacterium | reverse complement strand
CAGCTTGACAATACGGTAATAGTTTTTGCCGGCGATAATGGATTCTTTATGGGTGAGCATCGTATGGGGGATAAGCGGTGTGCTTACGAAGAATCAATAAGGATCCCCATGGTGATCCGTTATCCGAAGTTGGTAAAGCCCGGCACGACCATCGAGCAGATGGTGATGAATATTGACCTTGCACCGACGTTTTACGAACTGGCTGGGGTTAAAACTCCTTCATGGGTTCAGGGCGAATCTATGGTCAGGCTTTTTAAGGGCTCCAAAGACAGGCGAAAGAGTTTTCTCTATACGTACTGGGTCGATCTTAATTACCCGCAATATCCCAGGACGCTTGCAGTGCGAACCGAGGACTTCAAGCTTGTAACATACCCTGACACCGAAGAGATGTCCGAGCTTTACGATTTAAAGAACGATCCGATTGAAATGAATAATCTGATCGACGATCCTGCTTATCAGAAAAAAGCAGTTCAGTTGCAAAAGGAAATAGACCGGCTTGCCAGAGAGACCGATTACAAGGAAAGCTATGCCGTATTCGATAAGACCAAAAAGCAGGGCCTGATGCTCAAGTATGATTTTGAAGATTGCGACGGCAAGGTTGTAAAGGATCTTAGCGGGAACTCTAACGATGGAAAGATATCAAAGGCCGATGTTGTCCAAAGGAAAAGAGGATATGTTTTAAAATGTTCCAGGGAAAGCTCCGTTTTTGTTAAGCAGAGCGAAACACTCGATACCAGTGAGTGCCCGCTTACGATCAGTGTGCGGTTTAAAGCAGAATCTGACGGTACCGTTCTGTCACAGGGCGAGACGGTTAATAAAGCAGGTGCATGGTCATTGTTTATCGAGGACGGCGTGCCGTGTTTTGGCGTAAACGACGGCGGTAGGGTTGCAGTTGCTGACGGCATGGAAAGCTGCCTTGGTAAGTGGATACATCTGGTTGCGACGGTCAATCTCAATAAGTTGGAGATGTTCGTAAACGGTAAAAAGGTCGCTTCTGTTCCAAGGGGCAGGTACTTGAAATTCTTCGGCACTAAAGCTTTGACGATCGGCAAAGAGCAGGGCGAACAGACGATCGGAATGATCGACGCCGGTAGTTTCACGGGCCTTATCGGCGACTTTGAATTTTACAGGCAGTATAAGAGCGACCTGGCCGAAATCTAAATCGTCTAATATGCAGGCGTAAACCGGCATCTTAAATTTGTCCTAAACCGGTAGTATTAAAATCGGAAATGATAAAGGCTATGGAATGAAATATCTACATGTATGCAGAGTTGTTGTTGTATCCATGTTTTTCATGATATGGTTTACCGCACCGCTTGAAGGTAAGTGGAAATTCAAAACCACCAGTAAAATACAGGCGCTCGGCAACCGTAAGGGTACGGCGACCATTGAGAACAATCCCGGTGGTCGAGGATTTGTGACCTCGTCCGGCAGTAAATGGGCCTTTAGCGGAACCGGCGAGGTTTTTGTCCCGCAACTGGTGATGTATAAAACGCCGGACCTGTATTACAACGATCCGGAACGTATTGACAGAGACATCCAGACCTTTATCGTCGAACACGGTTTTAGCGGTTTTCATACTTTTGTATTTTGCCGGTGGTTTGATATCCAGCAGGAGCGGGTGACCGATCTGTCAAGCAAAGATCCCGATCCGGACCTGCGAACCTTCGAGGCTCTGGAACTTTTGATCGACAAGACCTACGCCGGCGGCGGGGCAGGAATATTTTTCAAAATGGCTTGGGCCAGAGACAGGGGACAATACATGAAACCGGATCAGTGGAGCAGGGACATAAAGCAGTTCGTCAAGAAAATCGATTTGTATGATTGATCAAACAAGCACAAATCAAAACTTAAATGTTCGGGTATATATTATTTTTTTGCAAAAAATGTTAAAAAAGTTTTCCCGGTACGTTTAAAACTAAAGAAAGTCAGTTTGAGTTCTATAGTGAAACGAGTCAGTATGCGTTGCCTTTATTTATAGCTAAGTGCTTTCCATGTATGGACATATAAGCCTGTTGTTTATGGGTAATAAGTATCATTGACAGTTTTGCTTAAGCATTGTGCCCTTTTGCCAAGTATAAATACGTGTGCGTTATGTTATTTAAAAATTTTAGCCTTGACTTTATCGAAAGATGATGATACTATATAAGCAATGTCAAGAGCATAGATTGGGCCTGGAGGACTGATCTATCTTTGGAGTGAGGAATTTGGAGTGAGGAATGACGATGTCATTAAATAACCAACTCAGATCACGGCGGCAGTTTGTACAGCCGCTTAGGGCCGGTTTGCTTTCCTCTTACCTCAAGTTATCTTCCTCGGCAACATTACAAGCGAATTAGGCTGTAAACGCACAGCAGGGTTTTTCTGCAAGTGCGATAAAAATTCGATGTTTTAATGTTCTAACTAAAATTGGTTTATTGTTTACCGGATGCATGGGATGGTCCCAGATACCGGTAAGGTTATGTGTCCCTCGTAGTAATGTGTGTGTGTGTGTGAAAGTAGCAAACGTTAGTACTAATGTGAATATGTAAATGTTTTTTTGGAGGAAATTAGGATGAAGAAATTAATTGTATTGTTAATGGTTGTATGTTTAGTTGGTTCAGCCAGTGCAGCCACATTGCGTTACGTGGGTTCTGGTCCATGGGAGAACGGTGCAAATTGGACCGCAGATAATGGTGCTACACCATACGGTCTGCCTTTGGCAACCGATCTCGTCAGAGCTAACTGGGGCAACGGCACGATCACGTTGAACAGCACGCAAGCTATTTCTCAGTTCCAGCTTGCTGTTAATGAGGGTGGTACTCTGGCGGTCGCTGCAACTGGAAACCTCACAGCGGCACTTGGCTGTAATATTGGAAACAACGGAACATATGATCCACTTGATCCAAGTTACGATCTCGGTATACTGGACATCGCCGCAGGCGGCGGTGTACAAGTTAACAACTGGGTAATGCTTGGTAACGGTACAGACGGTATCGCGAATGTCAGCGGAACTTTGGGCATGACCGGCCATCTCTGGATGGGCTGTAACTTGACTGCTGCTGCGGTTGGTATCCTTAATGTCGATGATGGCGGAGTTGTTACTGTTGGTGCGCAACTCGGCCTTGGTACGATTGATGCTATTGGCCCAAGAGCTGGTACTGGTATCATAAACGTCAATGATGGCGGTCTTCTGAATCTGGACCGTTGGAACGGTAATGGCGATGGTTCGATCCAGGCTGGTTCGATGCTTAACATCAATGGAACCGGTGTTGTTAGCATCCGTGGTGATCAGCTAGGCCCATTAGGTCTTTATATTGCTAATGGCCGTATTTCCGGTGATGGTATTGTCGGAAATGTGGCAGGAACTTATGATGCGGGCGCAAATTTGACTACTATTGTAGTTCCAGAGCCTGCTACAATGGTTCTGCTCGGTCTTGGCGGAATGCTTCTTAGAAGGAAGAAATAGAAGACTTTTACTTCTAATGTAATGCAGTCCGAAGTTTGAAGTTTCAGGTTGCGGGCGAAAGCCCGCAACTTTTTTTTTGTTTTAAAGGCAAAAGTCCGCAACCTTTTTCTTGTTTTAAAGGCAAAAGTCCGCAACCTTTTTCTTGTTTTAAACGTACAGCCAATAGATGTTTGATATACCCTGGACGTTTTCTAGGCTTAGCTGGAATAATATATATATTCGTGGGTCGTTCTATACAGGGTGTATCAAGGTGTTTGGCGATTTTGAGCTCAAAATCGCAGATCACATGTTTACATCGTGACATTGCAGGTTTACATTGAGCTATTGTAAGCGTGGTATGAAACAAACCAAGCCTGGAATGGAGCAAACCAAGCCTGGAATGAGGCAAACCAAGCCTGGAATGGAGCAAACTAAGCGTGGAATGAGGCATTGCAAGCGGATAAAAAGGTGAAAAACGGTATGTTTATGCAATTTGTCATTAATTCGGGTGTCAGTATGTCCGATTAACCTCTTTGGTTTAATGTCTTCTCAGTTTGAGTAAGTACGTAATTATATGATATTAACGCTTCAACTAGGAGATTATTGTAATGAGAAGAAGCAGGCCGCTTTCAACCGTATTAATACTGGCGATGACGTTTGCTTTAGGGACTTTTGCTTCTGCCGCTACGGTGTGATCCGTATTATGTTATGTCTGGTGGAACCCTTACAACCACAGGCGGCTGGGCAGTCTTACTTGACTATCGAATCAACAGCGACTGCCGCGTTTATCGGCAATGTTATAAATGCAGATTCAGGCGATATGCCGGTAAATGATCCTCCCGAAGTGATCTGTACCGGAAATCTGAGGGTATATTAACTAAATCTTATTACGAAGGGCGAAAATTATGATTACTAAGACAGCACAATGCATGAAAAAACGAGCGATGAAATCGGTAACAAGGAGCCTGATCATAAAAACGGTCCTGTGTTTTATGGGTTGCATTATGCTTTTTGCTTCGCCTGTTTTTGGCGATGTTTGTCCCGCTGGTGACATCGATGGCAACTGCCAGGTAGATATAAATGATTTACGTTTAATGGCCTTAGAGTGGCTGGACTCAGGTCCAATACC
>JAGLHQ010000343.1 GCA_023143375.1 Planctomycetota bacterium | reverse complement strand
AAGACCCAAGGGCGTGTTGCCCAAAGCGTTATGTTAGACTAATTTGTAAATTGTTAATATTTTTTTCCAAGCTTTCAACTGTAAGCTGATTTTGTTCTTTGACAACTTAATATTCGCTCATATTTGGCATATATATAGAAGAGACGGCATAAAGCAGTGCCAATATTTTGGAATACGGCTTTTATCATCGTCGTTGCGGTAATAGACCTGCCGCCGGGATCGCCATAGCGCATAAGTTTGCCCAGATTCTGGATCGCAGTGATCATCAGATTTTGTATTCGCATCTTAGCCAGGCTACGCCAGCGGGCACGCTTGAAGCCATAGTTGTTGGCTGCATCGGCAAATGAACCCTCAGCTTTGTATTTACGACGGGCCAATAAACGCTTACGTTCCTGTTTGGATAAACAGTTGTCCGCCCATTCGACATATTCGGCATTGATATTACGCTCGACCTGCCGGCCAAGTGTTTTGCTTGTTACGCATTGACTGAAAAATTTGCACCCCTCACATACTTTGCGTTCGGCTCGATAACGATAACGATCGCCACTTGGTGACTTCTGATCATAACGTTCCAACTGTTGGCCTGCCGGACAGATAAAACAATCATCATGTTTATCGTACTTGAACATTTCGTGCCCGAACTTGTCCGGATATTTAGTACCATGTTTCTGGTGCGAGATACATGCTCTTGAGCCTTTGTCGTACAGATATTTATAATTAGCTCCGGTGCCGTATATCTTGTCGGCAGTTGCGGTTTTAACTTTTGTTTTAGTCTTAAATTGATGGTTCGTGACCGCCTTTTGCAGCACTTTGTCATCACGAGTATTGGCAGGCGTTGTGATCGTAGAGGTTATTATCCCGTGCTTGTCATCAACAACACGATGGTCCTTATAGCCGAGCGTGCTTTTGCCGTATTTTTTACCTATGCGTGCGTCAGGATCAACGGGGTTAACGCGTGTTTCAAGCTTATCCGGGTCGTCGTCATCCTCACAAACATCTTCGAGCCTGTCTGTAAGTTCTTCGCTGACCTTGCGCAGCTGCGGGCGAACTTTATTAATGTCAGCGTTGGCATCTATTGTGCTCGAATC
>JAGLHQ010000342.1 GCA_023143375.1 Planctomycetota bacterium | reverse complement strand
CCGCGCCTTGCTATAAAATCAATACCTGTTATCTCGTTCCGAGTTCTTCCAGTCATGCCAAACTGGTTATTCTCCACGAAAAAAATGACCGGAACGCCCTTTTCGAATTGATCCATACAGGCCATGTTAAGTGATTCACAAAAGACGCCGTTGTTGGATGCACCGTCACCAAAGAAGCAAAGCGTTACTCTATCTTTGTCCTGGAACATCATGCTCATCCCAGCCCCTGTTGCCATTGGGAGACTTCCGCCAACAATAGCGTTCGCACCCAGGTGCCCTACATTAAAGTCGGCTATGTGCATACCGCCGCCTCGGCCCCGGCAGTAACCTTCTTCTTTGCCCATAAACTCGGTCATCGTTCTATAAAGATGAACTTCAAGAGCCTGCTCGAGCAGGTCTTTCTTATTGCTCTTGAAACTTACCCCGCCAATAAAGTCCATCAGTTCCTGATCGTTCATTGCACGTAAAGCATAGCTTTCCTTTGCGATACCGTGGCCGTGCCCTCTGTGCGAGCTTGTAATATAATCATCTCCCCTTAAAGCAGCATTAGCACCGGCCGCTGAGCCTTCCTGACCTATAGATAGGTGTGTTGCACCCGAGAACTTGTATCCTTCAAATGGAACCAGTTCGCCGTTGCGAAGCTTGATTATCACAGACTCAAAAGCTCGAATGTACTGCATCTGCTTATACAGAAACATCGCATCGTCTGCTGTCATGCCCTTTTTAAGCTCGTCTTTAAGCGATTTATCGTACTTGTAACACTCCACCTCGCCGAATGTCAGCGTTCGTTTGGTGAAATCAGGCTTATTGGTAATATTCTTCATTGACATACAAAAAAAACCTCCAAAGGCAAAACTCTTGAAATTTCATTAATATAAACGCCCGCACACTGGTTGCGAGCTTAACAATACAATCTATTGTAAAGAACATGTAAAATATGTCAAGAAATTTACAAAATTTTATTGATTTTTTAATTAAATGGCCTATAATTTACATAAATAATAATAGTCTGCTCGAAAAAAGGCTTAAAATGCGACAAAGACAGCAAAAAATCGTAGAATATGTAAACAAAGTTGGCATCGCTTCCTTTGACGATCTTGGCAAACTATTTGACGTGTCACCGTTTACAATAAGGCGAGATGTCGACTATCTTGACAAGGCTCATCTTGTACTCCGTATCAAAGGCGGTGCCCAGAAAATCGAATCGCCTGCACAATTTCGTGAGGCCCAGATCGTAAACCGCATGCAGATCAACCCAAAGGAAAAGGAACTGATCGCAAATTGCGCCATGCAGTTCATCGAACCCGGCAACTCGATCTTTCTTGACGGATCGACAACAGTAAGCTGGCTCGCCCGCAATCTTGCTAAGCTTGACCCTGAGATAACAATATTAACTAACTCACTGATGATATCGCTGGAATTGGCAAAAGCCCAAAACATTCGTCTTATCGGCTTGGGTGGAGTTTTCGACCCTGAAACATATTCATTTGTAGGTTTTGAGCCGGATTCACAGGCAGACTCTTTTCATATTAATAAGGCGTTCTTTTCCAGCACATGCCTTGTCCCCGAAGAAGGTACATATGAAAACGCAGCATTCAATGCCCAAACAAAACGCTTCGCCGCACACCGATCTGACAAAGTGTTCCTCTTGGCAGATTCAAATAAATTTGGCAAAAAGGCACTTATACAAGTTCTTAAAACCAGCCAGATAGATGTGCTTGTAACGGATAAAATTTTAAGTGAAAAAGATGCTTTGGCATTTGAAAAAAATAAAGTTCAGATCGTGATCGCAGGCAATCACAAGTAAACTATAAGTCTAAGAAATAAACACTCGATAACATAGGAGCATAAAATGTACGATGTAGCAGTATTAGGAGCAGGACCGGGCGGTTATGTAGCAGCACTTAGAGCGGCTATGCGAGGTGCAAAAGTTTGTATCATCGAAGAAAAGTATCTCGGCGGAACATGCCTTAACGTTGGATGTATTCCGACAAAAGCAATGCTGCACGCAAGCGATGTTTTCTATCAGACGCTTAACGCAAAAGAGTTCGGCATTAACGTTGTTGCCCCTAAAGTAGACGAAGCGGTATTTATGAAACGTGTTGGCAAAGTAGTTAAAGGGCTTGTTGGCGGAGTTGGCTTCCTTCTAAAGAAACGCGGCGTGGAAGTCATGACCGGTAGAGGCAAACTCACTGCAAAAGATACTATAGCCGTAGAGACAAAAGACGGCGTTCAGGAAGTAAAGGCAAAATCGATTATCATCGCTACCGGTTCTGTTCCCGTTAGGCCGGGCTTTTTGCCATGGGACACCGACAGGCTTATGACTACAGACGAGGCTACTACAGCAAATACGCTTCCTAAAAGCGTTATTATATTGGGCGGCGGGGTTATCGGATGCGAATTCGCAACGGTTTATTCCGAGCTTGGTATCGAGACAACTATTGTCGAGATGCTAGACAGCCTTGTTGCAAATCTTGATACCGATATTTGCAAAGCAACGGAGAAAAGCCTTAAAAAACGCAATGTTAATATTATAACCGGTACAAAGCTGGTATCAGTTAAACCACAAAAAGATAAAGTCACAGCCAAGCTCGAAGACGGCAGCGAAGTTACGGCTGAAAAGATATTAGTCGCTATCGGCAGAAAACCAAACATCGAAGGCATTGGCCTGGAAGAACTGGGCATTAAAGTTGAAAATGGGATTATCGCAGTTGACGATCAATGCAAAACGAATGTCGAAAACATCTATGCCATCGGTGACATCGCAGAAATAATGCAGTATGCACACCTGGCGAGTAAGATGGGCGTCGTCGCAGCCGATAACGCAACGGGTAATGACGCTTCCGATGATAGAACTGTCGTTCCGACCGGCATCTATACACACCCGGAAGCAGCTTCGGTTGGACTGTCGGAAATACAGGCAAAGAAGAAATGCCCGAGTGTAAAGATCAGCAAATTCCCATACACCGCAAGCGGTATTGCACAGGCTTACGGTGAAACCGATGGCATGGTAAAACTTATGGCTGATCCTGAACTTGGTGAGATATTAGGTGCTGTCGTTATCGGTCAGCACGCTACCGACATCATTCAGGAACTCGCGATCGCAATGAAAAACGAACTTACGGTAGAAGAGATCGCAAACACAATCCATCCGCATCCAACGTTTATCGAAGCTGTCGGCGAAGCGGCTGAAGGTTGGGAAGGACTGCCGCTGCACTCAATATAGTTTATGGGTCATGACTAGATAAGAGG
>JAGLHQ010000341.1 GCA_023143375.1 Planctomycetota bacterium | reverse complement strand
GAAAACGCAAAACTTTGGATAAATTATTATCAGAATAACACTTTTTAACCATAATAACCCTTGCAGTAGTGACACAACAAAATTACAGTAATTTTCAGTCAATTCGCGACGGATGATGGCAACAGCACCAAGAAGATTATAACCCTGCCTCCGAACCGCGTCAACGATTGTCCGGCTGATGCCAGAGCGATCGCCAGTATGTCTCGTCGGTTTCGTATAGGTCTACCCCACTGCCAGGTTTATTTTTGTTCCAAAAACAAACCTGACGCTGGAATACACCCTGTTTTTCAGGGAACCCATAAGATTATTCATATCAAAGGCTTAAAAAACCATAAAAAAATGGACGTATTGAACATACGTGTGCCGTTGGCAGCGATAACAGATTACCCTTTCTGACATATGTCAGAATTATATAGCTGGCACTGTTACTTCGCCGACAAACAGAGAAGGCTTCCATTTTCCAGGGAAATATAAATACTCCCTCGAGCGATGGAAAGGCCGTCGAAGACCGGGGGCGATGGCAAAGCGATCTGTGAGATCGGCTCGCCGTCTTTGGCGTCGAGCAGCAGCAATCGAGCGCCGCGGCGGCCATCGTAAACCGCATAAGGATCTTCGGCGTTCATCACATCGTCCGTCCCAGCCAACACGAGATATTTCCCGGCGCGAGCCATTGCCCGCGCTCGCACTTTGATCCAGCGATGCCAACGAGGGGGGGCCGAACGAGTAAAGCCCATGCCTTTATCGCGACCGAGGGTGCGATGGTCGAGGACCGGCTCGTTATTGTTATCGTCTGCGATGACGACGAAGCCTTTTTCGCCCGGAACAAAGTATCCATTGTGGCCTTGTCGGTTGGGATAGGCCTGGAAGGCATAGGTGGCCTCTTTGTCGACCACGATCAACTGTCCGGCCTTGGCAGCGATATGGTTCAGGTAGAAACCGGGCCAGGTTTTGGAGTACGACCAGAACGTGCGATTGTAAAACGTGTCGTCGAGAAGAGTGGTCGTCGTGTGCAGATGCAATCCGAACGAGCGGTCGCCCTGATGCCAGATCCGATGGACGCCTTTAGA
>JAGLHQ010000340.1 GCA_023143375.1 Planctomycetota bacterium | reverse complement strand
CAGCATCGCCGAAGTTTACGTCTTAGGTGGCGATTTCATAACGGAGCCTGTCTCGAACTTAAGCGTAGCGAAATCCCGGACTAGCTTCGGCAACGGGAACTTAACGGAATGCTCAATAAATCCAAAACCAGCCAAAGCTGGCGATGACTTTAGCCATCCTGCCCGCTGCCCACTGTACGCTACACGCTACCTTTGCGATCTATTATTAATTAGCATAACTATCATTATCTGTGAGTCTTTATTCATTTGACCGATATCCGACGTCCATTGTCCGCCGCTTCCGGCGCCCCACGAATATACGGGCCAGTTCTTGTCAGCAAACGTATTTCGTAGTTGATCGGCCACAGTTTGAGCCCGCCGGGCAGAAACGATCCACTGTTGATTGCTGGATTTTTCCGAAGTCGCAAGGCCGATCACATAGAAAGACAACGGCTCAGAGTAAAAGCTTTCCTGAACCTGTTGAGAATATTTCTTAATAAATTGTTTGGCGGAATCGTCCAGTTGCCATTTACCTTTCTTGAAACTGATGTTTGTTGCAACAAATTCCTTACTTGTCGCCTTGATCTGGGATGGAGAAATATCCATAAGATCTTCAAGTTCAAGAAGAACCCTCCGTTTCATCTCCATCTCAGCGTCGAGTGACCGGTCTTCAGATTTGTCTTTACCCTTGCTAACTTTGTATTTCACTTTAGGATGCTCGAATTGAGAACCGTCATTTTGAGCAAAGATGATACCAGGCATCCCAAAACCGGCGATTGAGCGCATAAAAGCGCTTCTTCCGTCACGATAGATCGATTTGTCCTGGCTATCGGACATGCTCAAAAGAAGAACAAAAAATGTAAGAAGCAGCGTGATCATGTCGGAAAAAGTTACGATATAAGCCGGTGCACCGGTTTTAGGCTCTTCGGGTTTCCTGCTCATTCGTATATCTCCCGTTCAAGCATCGTTAATACAAGTTCGCGACCCGCCCGTTTGGGACCGCGTTTGGTATAACACGACGTAATACTAAAATCGTCTTCATTCAGATGTTTGGTTTCTGTTAGATACTTCAGTACCGCAAGAGATCGTGGCAGACCGATATCGCCGGTCTCGCCGGGACCGGTCTCGCTTATAACGATCCGGGCAGGCGTGGTTGTTAAAAATGATGCAAAAGCATCAAGAGCATTCTTGCCCCTGGACGAAAGTGCACTGCCTTTCCCCCAGAAAATTTGCTCAGACGAGATCGTAAAAACTCGCAGATTCTTAAAATCCAAAGGTTGCTTTTCTTTCATGAAATTATTTGTGTCATCTTCGGTAAGAGTTCTGGTTTCGGTTCCCTTGGTAATTTTATCGCGCCGTTTGGACTGGTTGTTCTGCCACATCGAAGCTGATTCTGTTTTACTGTTCCTACCGACCGAAGGAAGAGCGTCTGCGAACGATTGACCGATACCATTAAGAACCTCCTCGCCGAATCCGGCAAAGCTGAGAAGAAGTACAAAAAAGGTAAGCAGAAGAGTCATACAATCACTAAATGTGACCATCCAATTCGGTGCACCGGGAGGAGCATCATCTGGTTTCTTCTTCTTAGCCATTTAGACATTCGCCTTTACATCTTCGCGCTTGTTAGGCGATATGAACGATTGCATCTTTTCACGTACCGCCGTAGGGTTATCGCCACGCGATATTGCGCAAATCCCTTCCACCGTCATTTGCATCGCAAGGACCTCGGCTTTTGAATAAATACCAAGTTTCCCTGCCAACGGGATAAACATAAGGTTAGCAATGAACGCTCCGTAGAAGGTCGTAATAAGGGCAACCGCCATACCTGAGCCAAGTGCATCGGGATCGGAAAGGTTTTGAAGCATTTGGATCAAACCGATCAGGGTTCCAAGCATACCCATCGCAGGAGCAGATGCACCCATAAACTCAAGGATCTTTTTACCGAGACCGTGACGCTCTTCGATATACTCAACTTCCATTTCCATCATCTCGCGGACGGTATCTTCTTCCTGGCCGTCAACAAGCATCTGAAGACCTTTTCCGATGAACTTATCATCCACTTTCCGAAGCTGCTCTTCAAGTGCCAACGCTCCGTCTCGACGGCTTATTGCTGCATAGTTTACCATCTCCTGGATGATCTCAGACGGAGATAGTACTTTAACAAGAAGGGTCTTTTTGATAATTGTAAATATTCCAAGAAACTGGGGAAGAGAAAAGTGTGTCATAACCGTACACAACGTACCGCCAAAAACGATACACATCGAGGGAATATGCACAAAAACCATGCCGCTGCCGCCGATAGCGATTGAGCCTATGATAAGACCAAAACCTAATACTAAACCCAGGACTGTTGCAATATCCATTTCTTATTTGCCTTCCTGTACTTTTTTTAACATCAGAGATATCGAAGCAGCCAAATCTGGTTTAGTACCTGCGATCGTTCCAAGAAGTTTACCGGATTTGGTTTCAGACATATAATGTATGATCATTACGGCATCCTTGATCTGATTATTCTTGGCCATGCTGACCATAATATCGCTTGCCATATCGGGCTTCATCTTTTCGTACCGGAGCGCAAGCGTCTGCATGTTCGCTTTATCGATCTCGTTTATCGTAATGATCGTTTGCTGCAGGTTGTGTTCCTGCTGAGTGAGATTTGCTATCACTGACGTAAGTTGCAGACGAAGCTTCTCCATGCGTTCGATGTCCTCCTGCATTACTTCACGAAGTGTCTGGATACGCTCTTCCTGCATCTCAAGTTGTTTTTCTGTAAACCTGGTTTCTGTCATCTTTTCACGGATATCGTAGATCAGGCTCTTTAGCTGCTTTTCAGTCATGCTTTTAGACAGGGAATATGATTCTACGTCATCGGCATCGCTCGAAAGCGTGAAATCAGGCTCACCGAACATATCGTCATCTTCCTCTGCCATAGCCGCTGCAGGTTCAACTTCAGGAAGCACAACCTGGTTCTTCTTGATCATAAACGATACTGTAAATACCGCCGCAAAGCTTAGAAGACCAGCCGCTGCAAAGATGATTATTTGAATTTTTTTCATTTTTCTATCTCCATCTACTTTTTAAATATATATTTCGTCAAAACCGTCATATTATCATTCCTGTGAATCTTGTCATCCCTGCGAAAGCAGGGATATATATTGTACAATTTAAACTTGCTCTACTTAGCCAAGCCGAAGTTAACAAGCATCTGCCAGAGGCGGACTCCTTAATTTTACTTTTTCATTTTTAATCTTTAATTTTTATGTCCGCGCCATTATCTCGCGGGCATATTTTATAGCCGTCATGTCATCGTTTTCGATCTGTTCGATTCTGTTCTGTTCGTGTATGTATTCCTCTTTTGCCTTTTCACGTAATTTCTCAAGGCTTTTTCGCGATTTCCTTATTTCCATTATTTCTTTGATCTTTCGCTTGCGAAGTTCTTCGATCTCTTTCAACGCCTGCTTCAGGTGACGTATCTGAGTGTCCAGAACATGCACGAACTTCAGGAAAAACTGCTGCTGACCAAGGCGTTGGCTGGGTTCGAGGCTGCCAAGGTCTTCAAGCTTTTGACGAAGAGCGATCTTTTTCAATACGATCTGGCCCTTAACCGCAACTGCCTGTTCCGTAACCGCAACAAGTTCGGCTCGAAGAAAATTTTCCTGTTTTATTTTTATGTCAAGGAGCCTCTGAAGACGCCATACAAATTTCTTCACGTTATCTATCCTCGCCTATCATTGACTCGCAGCAACTGCCATAGGTGTCGGTGCCGGACCGCTCGAAAGAAGCATGTCCCACGCACCCGCTATCTCGACCACCTGACTGGCAGTCTCTTCGAAACTCGTCCTTTCGCGTATCGCCTGAACAAGAAAAGCATGTATCCTGTCGATAAGAGCTACCGATCCGTCGATACGCTTATTGCTCCCTGGAGAAAACGCGCCGATGCTTATCAGATCCTCTGCATCGTTGTACGTCGCATATATTTCTTTAAATTTTACCGCCGCTTTTTTATGTTCCTCGCTAACGACCGTGTTCATCAGTCGGCTGACACTTTGAAGAATATCTATCGCAGGATAATGACCGCGATCGGCAAGCTTTCGAGAAAGAACGATATGACCGTCAAGCAGGGATCTTGCACTATCGGCAACCGGATCGCTAAGATCGTCGCCCTCGGCAAGAACCGTTATGATACCGGTTATGCTCCCTTTATCGTTACAGCCAAGCCGCTCAAGAAGTCGAGGAAGAAGCGAAAACACGCTCGGACAATACCCCTTAGAAGCCGGAGGCTCGCCCGCTGCAAGGCCGACTTCACGCTGTGCCTGTGCAAATCGTGTGATCGAATCCATCATAAACAAAACATCCTTGCCATTATCACGGAAGTACTCCGCGATCGTTGCCGCCACAAAACCGGCCTTAACACGTTCGATAGGTGCGCTGTCAGAAGTCGCAACAACAACAACGCTTTTCGCCATCCCTTTGGCGCCGAGGTCCTTTTCAAGGAATTCACGCACTTCACGTCCGCGCTCGCCAACCAATGCGACAACGTTTACATCTGCATCGCTTCCGTTGGCGATCTCGCCAAGCAGCACACTTTTACCGACACCGCTGCCCGCAAAGATACCGATACGTTGACCTTTACCGCACGTAAGCATTCCGTCGATCGCGCGTATACCAAGAGCAAGAGGTTCGGTGATCATTTCACGAGTTAGCGGCGGAGGGCTTGTATTGTCCAGACGTTTTTTTTCACCTCCTGTCAAAGGGCCCTTGCCGTCGATAGGACGCCCAAGACCGTCAAGAACTCTACCCAAAATATTTTCATCGATGGCGATCTCACGAGGCTTATCGAGAGCGATTACCGTATCGCCAGGGCTTATACCGTCAATATGTTCCAGCGGAAGAAGAATTAAGTTCCCATCACGAAAACCGATAACCTCTGCCATAACCATATTACCGTTCTTTAGTTGTATCTGGCATATCTGACCGAGACCGATCTCAGGACCATTGCTTTCGATGGTAAGACCGGACACTTTAAGGATAGCGCCTTTGTACGCCAGCAGGTCCACATCGTCAAGCGCAGTATGGAACTGGCTGAAATCTATAAATTCGGAGTTGACTGCTTCATTGCTCATCGCTGCGCTACTCCTTGTTTTTCAAAGCATTTTCAATTTGCATAAGGTGTTCGTCGATCAGGTATTCGATCAGACCCTTGTCCGTTTCGACGATGCACTCGGAACATCCGACAGAAGGATCGCCGATCATCTTAGCATGAGAAAGAAACACAGGCTTCTCATCGCCGATAGCCTGGTTGTATCGTGCAAGATCGTCAGGGTTAAGATGAATTACAATATCCTGTTGGCTCGGCACAGTCTTAAGGACTTTCTCAAGAATATTTTCGATGTCATACTTCTTATCCTCGATATCCTTTTGAAGGATTCTTCGAGCTATCTGAACGCTTAGCTTCGCGATCTGTTCGGCGTGGGAACTGAACACCTCGTTACGAAGTGCTTGTAACTCAGATACCGCACGTCCCAGAGCTGCGTTAGTGTTTGCAAAATAGGAGGACTGATCGATTGGCGCTCCCAACGGCACTTCCGATCCCGATAACGATTGAGACACCTCTCCTGAAAAGTCACCGATCTCTGGAAGATCGTCAACCATGTTCACCGATTGTATCGGCGTAGAGATGTTTACGGTCAGCGTAGGAGACATTCTTTATTCTTCCTCTATAAATAACAGTTCCTCGGCTTCGTTGGCGTCGCGTAAAGGTTGAACAACAAGTTCCTGTGCTTCGAGAACCTCTTTCTTACGAGGTTCGGACATCAGACCCGTTTCCTCGTCTACCATCTCTGCGGCACGTTGCGAGATATTCGACCGGATCTTTTCGGCAATAATAGGATCGCTCCCGTACAGAGCCTTCGCAAGAACACCGGCGTCGACCTTTCGCAATGCTTCCTGAAGCGACCGGTCTTCGATCTTGATAATATCCTCCCAGGTCACCATAAGTGCCTGAACCGTCTTGGCAACAGCATCGTCATTAACCTGGATCGTTTCAAGCAATGAGTCACGCTTGCTCTTATCAAGTCCACTAAGCACGATCGCAACTTTTCGCAAGATCTCTTTAGGAAGCGTCTCTTCATAAGGCATACCCTCTTCGCTCGTCAGGTCAACCAGCTTCTTACAGATCATTTCGCCAACCCGGCGGATCGTCTTAGAAGAGATGTCACCCGGCTTGGTCATTCGCCAAACCGCCTTTTTGCTTATGTCTTCATTGAGTCGGGAAAGCACCTCAGTACTAAGTCTCGGAGAGATATTGGAAAGAACTAAAGCGATTGCCTGCGGGGGCTCATTGGCCAAAGATATGGCTATCTGTGCCGGGGACGCCGCGCCGATCGCAAGAAAAGGGTCTTTATCATGAAGTGCCTGCTGCATTTGCTGCTGCATCTCCTCGGCCTTTTCTTTGCCGGCACTGCCCTTTAAAACAGTATCGACAAAGCTTCTTATATGCATTCCGCCAACTGCCGATTTTTGAAGCGATGTGCAAAACTCCTTAGCGACATTGACAGCTTCTTCATTGCTGGTCCCTGCCGCATCAAGGTGTGAAAGCTCCAATGCAACGGACTGCACGACCTCCTGGGGTTGGCCTTTCAATAGCTCTGTCGCAGTCGCCTGATCAAGGCTCATAAGAAGCATTGCGACTTTACGTTTACCACTAAGAGATGCCATTAATCAGCCTCCGCAAGCCAGGCTGTAAATAATTGCCGAACCTGTTCGGGGTTCTTACGAAGAGCCGATGCGATATGATGCTTAAAAGCCGCCGCATCACCGCTGGCAGGAAGCATCGCTACCGGCGAACCCTCGCCAAGAGCTTCCAGGCTTTCCATGCCTTCATCTGTTTTCTTTTTACCGCCGGCAAATATCTTAAGAACGATCAAGAAACATATCGCAAAGACACCGATCGAAGACTGACGTGCGATCTCGATATAGCGAGCCATCTTATCATAGCTCGCTACCTCATCGTCGCTAACCATTACAGGCCGTTGGAACGGAACATCAACGACAGTGATCGCCGTGTCATCTTTAAGAAGTTCCTTACCAAGAGCGTTCAGGATAAGACTCTTTACGTCATCAGGCTGCATTATCTTCTCGGGTGTACGAGTATCCGGCTCCGGCTCAGAACCCTCTTCAGGTGCCGGCAAAGGAGGCAACGGCTTATTAAGATCGACAACCGCAGCTACGGATATAGATAAAATCTCTCCTGGAATATCTATTTCTTTTGTTATTGTCATCGGCAGCATGTATTTGCTTTCTGTTGTTTCGTCCTCTGTCTTGCTGCTTGCAGAGGTCTTATTGCCGTCACTATCGACCGGAGGCTCTTCTGTCGTTGACGTGCTCGTGCTGGTCTCTTCTTGTGCGATACCTTTTTCGTATGTGGTTGTTTCCGTCTGGCTGCTCTTCATATCCACTTTAGCGCTTACCTTTACATCTGACCGCCCCGGACCAAGAACCATCTCAAGCATCTCAGATACCTTCGCTGCAAGGCCCTGTTCCACACGAGATTTATAATCCATAAAAGTGTTCGCGCTGGTTACAACTCCGCTGCCCCCTGCATGGCTCGTCAAAAGGATACCCTGGCTGTTGACAACCGTAACATCGTTAGATGAAAGACCGTCAATTGCCCCGGAAACCAGGTTTGTTATAGCAACAACCTTATCAGGGCTGATCGTCCACCCGGGCTGAAGACGAACAACAACAGACGCCGTTGCTTTTTGCGGTTTCGTTGTGAACATGCTTTGTTCGGGACGAACGAGATGAACGCGGGCAAATGTAACACCGTCGATCATCTGGATCGTTTTAGCAAGTTCGTCCTGAATCGCGCGGTTATAGTTGATCTGTTGTACAAGAGGGCTTACGCCGATCTTCTCGTTATCGAATATCTTATAACCGTTCTGACCGCCCTGAGGAAGACCTTCAGAAGCAAGTTTAAGGCGTAGTTGATTGACATGTTCACGAGGAACATAGATACTCGTACCGCCACCACGAAGTTGGTATGGGATATCGCTCTCGCTGATCTTATCGACCATCGCGCTAGCTTCTTCAGGCGACACTCCGCCGAAAAGAAGCTGCATATCGGGTTTCGTCGCCCACTTAGTCAAAAGACCGCCGGTGATAACGCAAGCCATAACAATTCCAACAAGCATTGCACGTTGCACAACACCTATCTTTTGCCAAACCGCGTTAATGTTTTGCAGAAAATCCATTATTCTCTGCTCTCCTTCTTAGTAGTGCCAACTAACGAATCAAAACCCAAACCAGCCGAAAGGCTGGCGATGGCTTCAGCCATCCTATCCGCTCTACGCTAACTATATTTGCATTTTCATGGTTTCTTTATAGGCCGCTACCAGTTTATCCCGAACACCAACCAGAAGCTTAAAGCTCATATCAGCTTTCGCAACATCTGCAACAACAGAATTAATGTCCTGATTTTTGCCCGTAAGCATATCGGATATCGAAGCCTGTTCGACGTTCATCAACTCGTTGGTTTTCCTGAGCCCGTCGATAAGATTCTTGCCGGTATTGTTCTCTGGCGGTTTTATCGAATTGACGCCCCCGAGCTTCGTCGAAAGAACTGAGTTAAAACTGGGATTAAAATTAACACTCATAATATTTCCTCACTTAAGCTTGTAGCAGTTCCAAAGAGGTTTTAACCATCGTTTGGTATCGTTTTAATATAGCAGCGTTAGCCTGATAAGCTCGGCTCGCCTGCATAAGACTCGCTGTTTCCACTGCCATATTTACGTTAGGCATAGCTATATAACCGTCGGCATTGGCACGAGGATCGCCAGGCGTTGCAAGTATCATCTCGAAATCGCTCATATCTTCCATGAGTTCGGATATCTCAACGCCGCCAATACCACCCTTTTGTGCCTTAAAGATCGCTTCGATTCGACGATAAGGCTGCCCGTCACCGGCATCGGTCGTACGCGAATTGGCAACGTTAGATGAAATAGCTTCCATCTGTTTGCCATAAGCCTTAAGACCCGAGATCGCAATATCAAGCGATCCAAACATACTTCCGTCAATATTCATTTCAAATCCTCTTAAAACATAAATCAGCATCGCCGCAGGCGATACCAAAATTCCGAACCACGAACTAAATAGCGTCCTTACGGGACGCTATTTACCCATCGCCAGTTTGTATTGGCTGTATTTCTTCTTTAGCAGCATCATAAAAGTCTTATGGCGAAGCGAGTTCTTAACCATCTCACCGACTTCACTTTCAAGGTGAACGTCATTGCCGTTAGATTTCAAAGCCGTAGCCAT
>JAGLHQ010000034.1 GCA_023143375.1 Planctomycetota bacterium | reverse complement strand
GGCACCCCGGGCCTGAGTGCCGCCGAAAAATCCGCGATTTTGGGCGCTATGGGTGATTTTTACTGTGAGCATGTCGGCGATTTCAGAAATGGTCTTAAATATTATCAAAGAGCCCTGAAGTTGCAACCCGACAATACCGACTTGAAAGGCCGTATTGAACACATCCTAAGCAGCCAGAAAAAATACGCTAAGATCGATAAACTCGTCGGCGAAATCAGAAGGGGGCCAAACTGGCTTGTCAATGTCCCGGGGACCAAGGCGAAGATCGACACGCTTAAACAGCTTGTCATCGAATCTCCGGACTATTACCGAATGGCAGAGGCGTATTATTGTTTCGCCATTTACAATGTTGGCGAAAGCAAAGATCTCAAAGCTCTTGATTATTTCAGCCAAGCCAAATCCTTTAAACCGGCCATTAATTTTTTTATCCCTCTCCGAAACAACGCTGAATTCGTGCGTACCCGCCTTACAAGAAGAGTTGTAACCACCAGCACAAGGAGCATTTTGGCATTTATGTTTGTCCTAAGTGCCGTACTCTTTTATGCAGCAAGACCCTGGCGTTGGATGACGCTCAAAAACATTGGCGTATTCATCATCCTGCTTACTGTGCTGTGTGGCCTGATGCTGGCGGTTGGCAATCTTTTGTCGGGGCGATACGTAAATTCCGAATCGACCCAACAAATGGTATCATTGGGCGAGACGTACCTGTACACTTCGCTGATCGGCCCGGCTTTCAGTATATATGCAACATTTTTGATGTATTTGATCGCCGCTTTCTTGATAATTTATGTTTTTGCTCTCGGGGCGTCTGCGCTGATCGGCAAGAGGTCCGTCGCAGTTGTCCTGAATTGTATCGCCGGCACCGTTATAATGGCTTCGCTGGTTTGCACTTTCTATCTGAAAAACTGCGACATGAAAACAAAGAACTCTCTCGAACTGAGTCCTGGTATCTTTTTCAACACGTCCGATGCCATGCTGCTTACTATCAAGGGCATTGAACCGTATCTACTCACTGACCCGGATGGTTTTCCCAATCCCGGTGTCTCGCATAATACAAATCCCCCGTTGGAAAGCTGGGCACGGGAGCATTGTCCGTTTAATTTACCCGAAGAGGCCAGTAAGAAATAAAATGGAACATCGTTTCGAAAATTTTGGCGGGATCATAGCGAGCGACAAGCCGCCGTTTCTGGCGTTTGTCGACCGGGATTACATGCGCTCGCTTGGACTTGACAGCCCGAGGCACTGGGATAGTGCCGATGGATCGATCGGCGTGCTCTCGGCTCCGACCGAAGTACATTTCGCCGCTACAAACAAATGCAATGCTTCGTGCAAGCACTGCTATATGGCCTCTGGAAGCCGGTTGGAACATGAATTGACGATAGAGGAATTCAAAAAGGCCTTAGATGTTCTCGCTGAATTAAAGGTTTTTCATATCGCTCTCGGAGGTGGCGAGGCCCTTCTTCGCGAAGACTTTTTCGAGATTGCCGAGTACGCCAGAGAAAAGGGGCTTGTCCCCAACCTTACGACTTCAGGGATCAATGTCAATCCGGTAAATTCGGAAAAGATGAAGATCCTGGGCCAGGTTAACATATCCATTGACGGCGTTGGCAGCGATTATGCGATATACAGGGGTGTGGATTATTTTGAGACCGTCGATAAGGCGTTTGATCTGCTGGCTCAGCAGAATATCCCCGTCGGAATCAATTGCGTGATCGGCTCGGCCAACTTTGATTTATTGGAGAGCGTCTTTGCGTATGCGGCCAAAAAGAATGTCAATGAAATCGAATTTTTAAGGTACAAACCTTCCGGCCGAGGTACGGAGGCATTTGACAAATACAGACTTACCGGCGAGCAAAATATTGAACTGATCCCGCTCTTAAAATCTCTCTCGGAAAAATATCAACTCACCTCAAAAGTTGACTGCTCTTTTATCCCGATGATCTGTTGGCATCAGCCGCCCATTGACGAGCTTTACGGGATGGCCGCTTATGGATGCGAAGCGGGTAATATCCTCCTGGGCATCACGAGCGACGGTCGGGTAAGCGGATGCTCTTTCCTGCCGGAAACAAATCTTAATGTCTTTGAACTTAGAGATCCCTCCGTCAGGAGGACAGAGTTTGCGACATTCTTTGACTGGACAAAAAACGCGCCCATGCCATGCAGGGACTGCCGATACCTGGAGATATGCAAAGGAGGTTGTCATGCCGTTGCGAAATTCGTTACAGGCTCCTTTGCCAATCCTGACCCGGATTGTCCCGCGGTCGCAAAATATAATCAGAAAGGAACAGTTTCATGACAACCAATCCACAACACCCAATCCGTATCACAGGCGTATTGTCTACTTTGATCGTTACCGTGCTGCTTGCCGGGACAGGATATCTTTTGTTCTTCAAAGCGGACAAGGCGATTAATTCGCCAGAAGACATCAAACAAAATGAGCGTATTGCTTTTAATAATATCGGCCTTATATCGAAGGCACAGGCCGAATACATAAAACACGATCATGACAATAACGGCAAACTGGAATATTCTCGCTTTATCCCCCATCTCTGGCGGACAATTGGTAAGGAAAATGAAAAGATTCAGGTCAACCTGATCGATAAAAAACTTGCTTTTGCCATCAAAAGAACTCGGGCTGTCGACGGCTACTACTTTGTGCATAAGTTCTCCAAACCCCTTCCGGAAAGCGAAAAAAATGTAGATATGGATGCCGAAAAGGAATGGGGCGTATTGATAATCCCGGCGGAGAATGATACCGGCTACCTAACCTTTTTTGCAAATCAGTCTGGCAATCTCTATGTCTGTCACAACGATATGCGCAGGATTGTTCCCAATGACCCTGATACCGATAATTCGTGGCTATTAGTAAAAGATATTCAGGAAGTAATATCATTACAGCAAACGATCCGCGGCAAATACGAGTCACTTAAGTAGCCAATCACCTGCGTGGGCAGTACAAACGGGGGTGCGTGGAACTACCTTGCACGCTTCCTCCGGTCTGCCGAACGCAACAAAAGTAACCCGGCAAATCGCGACTACGGCTATGGATTCCGCGTTGCTCTGGACCTTAACTAAACCTTTCGCACCCTTCGAACTTTTCACGCCCCTCATCCGCCTCAGGTTCTACTCTTTTTATCGGGAGGCGTGTTGGCAATTAGATATAAAATATATTCCATATAAATAATTATTTTTGGAAACTTTAGTCTTGACGTCTTTAAAGATTTATAATATATTGTTGCACTGCGGATAGAGTAAATTGCTCTAAGCTATTCTATTTGTGAACAAAACGGAGTAGGGAGAAGTCACTCCAAATCGCAACATTTATCATAAAGGATCTCGATGACTCGGGAACCCATGAATTTTTTCAGTTTTATTACATTGGCGAGTCGGACGAACCGCTTCGGCAAGCGAAACTGAAGTTTTAATTTCAACTCCTGCACTTGCGCCAAAAGAAAGGAGGTTAAAACGCGTAACAGGTAAAAAGTGTTTAATGTTGCACTTTTCATCACGGTATGGGGAGAGTGCATATAATTTGAAATGTTTAATTTTATTAGGAGGCAATTTATGTGTAGAAAAAATATGTGTTTAATTTCTGTTATCCTGGTGCTGGGTATGGTTGGCAGCGCATTGGCGGCAGATGTAGACTGGACCAATGCCGGCGGCGACAGGCTTTGGAGTAATGCAAGCAACTGGAGCGCCGGTGTTCCCACTGACGCCGACAAGGCAGGTATCAGACAGGGCGGAGACGGCCCGATCATCGATACAGGCACAGCAGCCGAGGCTTTAAACCTAGTCGTTGGCGACTGGTCAAGTCCCGCTGACAATGTTACTATCACCGGCGGAACTCTTACTGTCGCAACAGGCGGATGGTTTATACTAGGTTACCAGGCCTCCAATAACGGGACATTTAATGTTGATGGCGGTACTACCACAATTAATGCCAATCTGCAGGTTGGATTCATGGGCACAGGTAATCTAAACGTGACAGCCGGCTTAGCTACGGTAACTGGTACACTCGGGCTCGGCACCAGCGGTGGTTCAGGCAGCGTAATCCTCAATGGCGGTACCGTTTCATGCGGTGCGTTCTCTATAACCACAGGCTCAATGGACGTCGGCGGCGGCACACTGATAGTAAACGGCGATGCCACAGCGCTCATCAATAGCTACGTCGGCGGCGGCTTGATCACCGCTTACAGCGGCGCAGGGACAGTAGCTGTAGACTACAATGTCAGCAATCCCGGCCAGACTACGGTAACAGCCAATTCGCCCGAAAAGGCATCTTACCCCACTCCGCCTCACGGAGTTACCGGCGTAAGCATCAATGCCGACCTTAGCTGGTCACCGGGAGCCTATGCGACATCCCACGATGTCTATTTCGGAATCGACGCGACACCGGATGCCGGTGAGTTCATGGG
>JAGLHQ010000339.1 GCA_023143375.1 Planctomycetota bacterium | reverse complement strand
GCGATACAGTTCCTGCAGGTGACGTAATCAGTCAAAATCCTGCCGGCGGTGCTTCTGTAATGCCGGGTACAACAGTTGATATTGTTGTTTCCCTTGGCGTACAGATGGTAACCGTACCTAACGTAGTTGGTCAGGCACAGGCAACAGCCCAATCGAACATTGTTGCGGCAAGTCTGGTCGTTGGTACGGTAACAACATCGTACAGCCCAACAGTACCTGTTGGCGATGTAATCAGTCAAAATCCTGCCGGTGGTGCATCTGTTGCGATAGGTTCATCGGTTGACATCGTTGTTTCACTCGGCGTACAACCTGTAACAGTTCCTAACGTAGTTGGTCAGGTACAGGCAACTGCTGAAGCTAACATAGTTGCAGCAGGATTAGTTGCATCGGCAACCACCGCTTACAGCGATACAGTTCCTGCAGGTGACGTAATCAGTCAGAATCCTGCCGGCGGTGCTTCTGTAGCTCCGGGCACAACAGTTGATATTGTTGTTTCACTTGGTGTGCAGATGGTGACGGTACCTGACGTAGTTGATCTTGCTCAGGCAACTGCTGAATCTAACATCGTTTCAGCCGGACTTGCTGTCGGGACAGTGACCACGGAAGTAAATGGTTCAGTACCCGCAGGTGACGTTATCAGTCAAAATCCTGCCGGCGGTTCATCGGTTGCTATCGGTTCATCGGTTGATCTGGTTGTTTCACTAGGTGCGTCAACACCGCAGAGCCAGACTATTGTTGTTACTGATGGCTGGGACAGCAAAAACGACAAGTCGTTTTCTGATGATGGTAAGGTCTATATCTTTACCAGCAGCGATGATCAGCGTTGGGATCTCGAAAAAGGGGGCTACTGGTCTTCTTTCGAATTCTCTAACATCAGCTTCGGTGCAGGCGCTGCTATTACCAGTGTAACTGTTTACTGTGAACACCAGGAAGAATCAGGATTCGGCTCCGGCAACATTGAGTGGAATGTCGGTACCAACTGGCCAAACAGTCCTACTACATGGGGCACTGACACGTCGATTCCTAACCACACTGATGACGTGACAGACAGTTGGGACGTTACGTCGTATGTCAATTCCACAACACGGGTCAATGATCTTGAGTTCAGAATCAAGAACAATGATAATGACAAGAAGATCAAACCTGACTACATCTATGTTGTGGTTGAATGGACAGAGTAATATTTGCAACTTTGTAATTGACAACAATTGAGCGGACAGAAACAAAGGGCGTGGCGGCTTTTATAGTCGCCACGCTTTTTTATTGCCGTGCCTTTTTTTATCTTAGCCTTGACGATTTAAATGATATGTGATATAGAATATTAGTACATCGGCGAAAAAGCAAATTATCCGATTTGTAGACAAAATGGAGTAGGGAGAAGTCACTCCAAAATATCGCACTGATAACGAAAAACCAAGAGGAAAATCCGTCTTCGTTTAAGCTGCACCGCGATAGATCGAGGATTTAATAGTTAAGGGAAAAAACGCGAAAGAGAAAGGAGGTTAAAGCGCGGAACAGGTAAAAATGTTTAATGTTGCACTTTTAAACGGTATGGGGAGAGTGCATGTAACTTAAAATGTTTAATTTTATTTAGGAGGCTTTCTTATGTGTATGTGCAAAAAAAATATGTATTTAATTTCTGTTATCCTGCTGCTGGGCATGGTCGGCAGCGCATTGGCAGTGGATACAGATTGGACCAATGGCGGCGGCGACAGGGTCTGGGATAATGCAGCAAACTGGGTACTTGGCGTTCCCACCGTCCTCGACAAGGCAGCTATCAGGGCGGGGGCAATACCCGGCCCAATTATCGATTCAAGCACAACAGCATCAGTTAACGTGGTAGTGCTTGGTGACTGGTCAAGCGTAGGTGATACTCTTGATATAACCGGCGGTAGTCTTACAACAGCCGGCTGGTTTATTATATCTTACGGCGATACCTGTGAAGCGACATTTAATGTTAGCGGCGGTACCACAACTGTCGGCTCTCATCTGGATATTGGAAAGGCCGGCATAGGTACTTTAGATATGACTGGCGGGACAATTAATGTTGACGAAGCCTTCGGAATTGCCACTGATCCAAACAGTGTGGGTACTGTGTATCTCGACGGCGGAACTATCAATGCCGGTTCGCTCATTATGACAACTTACGCCGTGATGGACATCACCGCCGGTACGCTGATACTCGATGGCGATGTAACCTCAACTATTAACGGTTATATGGGCAACGGCTGGATCACCGCTCATGGCGGCGCCGGCACAGTGAACGTTGACTACAACGTTACCAATATCGGCAAAACCACGGTAACGGCCTCTCTGCCAACCGTACCGCCGACAAAAGCTACAGATCCAACCCCCCTAAGTGGCGCAACAAACGTATCTATAACTCCGATACTGTCATGGACACCCGGGGCCGATACGGCATCACATGATGTGTATTTTGGAACGAGCAGTCCGGGAACATTCCGTGGAAATCAGACTGATGTAACATTTAACCCGGGGATCCTCAACCAGGATACGGTTTACTACTGGCGAATAGATGAAAAGAATGCTCTCGGCACAACCACCGGCGATGTGTGGAGTTTTACGACAACTACTGAAAGTAGCTACAGCCTCCTCGGCAAGGTTATGTGTGGGTATCAGGGCTGGTTTAACTGTCCGGGCGATGGAGCCAACATGCCCAACAGTGGATGGGTGCACTGGGGTGGCAGCACTGCATTTTCGCCGACTGTGTGCAGCGTGGATTTTTGGCCGGATATGACCGAATACGATGTCGGCTCAAAGTTTCTCGCACCTGATTTTTACGACGGTATCGATCACTATGTGTTCAGTTCACACAATCAAGCGGCCGTTAGCCTTCATTTCAAATGGATGCAGGATTACGGCATCGACGGTGTATATTTGCAGCGCTTTGCAAATGGGGTAGCTCCCGGCAGTTCAAACTTCAACCACAAAAATGACGTGCTTGATTATTGCAAAGTCGGCGCAAATCTGTACGGCAGAAAATATGCTGTGATGTACGACCTTAGCGGTCTCGCTTCAGGCGCTGCTATACAGACAGTCGTAGACGACTGGAAGTTTCTCGTTGATAGTGGCAGGATAGCTCAAACTCAGAGTCATGACCCGAGTTATATGTACCACCTGGACAAGCCGGTCGTGGCTGTATGGGGCCTGGGCTTTTATCGTGCATACGAGGGACAGGAAACTCGTGATCTTATAGACTTCCTGAAGAATGACGCTACCTATGGCGGCTGTACGGTTATGTTAGGCGTAGATGATGACTGGCGCGTAAATACAGATACGTTTTTCCAGCAGACGCTACAGCTAGCCGATATCATCAGCCCGTGGCTGGTTGGAAGATATTCAAATACCAGCGGCGCTAATAACTGGGCCAGTTCAAAAGGTGTGCCTGACAAGGCATGGTGTGACACCAACAACAAGGATTTTCTGCCGGTTATGTTCCCGGGATTTAGCTGGTACAATATGGATAAAGGTCCATTCAACCAGATCCCACGACTGGGCGGACAGTTCCTGTGGGATCAGATATATGCCGATATATCCACTGTCGGCGCGAACATGCTTTATGTAGCGATGTTTGACGAAGTGGATGAGGCTACTGCTATCTTTAAGGTAACCAATGATCCTCCGGTAGTTCCCCCGGCCCAGTTTCTAACTCTTGACATCGATGGGTATGATATAGCCAGTGACGAATATCTGTGGCTCGTTGGTCAGGCAGGGCGAGGTCTCCGCGGTGAGATAACAGTTAATCAGACCAGACCGGACCGAACTGTAGAGCTACCCGGTCCGGCAAGCAATCCGAGCCCTAATGGTGCCAGCGGTGTGTCTGTAGATGCAGATTTGAGTTGGACAGCCGGTAACTATGCTGAATCACACGATGTGTATTTTGGCACCGACCCGACACCCGATGCTGGTGAGTTCCAGGGCAATCAGGCTGGAACAACCTTTGATCCCGGTACGCTTGACCACAATACAACCTATTACTGGGCTGTTGATGAGGTAAATGCTGCCGGCACAACAGAAAGTCCTGTCTGGAGCTTTACAACAGTTCTTCCCCCGGAGACCGATCCGCCAACACCGAATCCTGCGACATTTGCAGCAGCACCGGCAGCCGATAGTGACACAGCTATCAGCATGACGGCAACGACGGGTTCGGATCCAAGCGGTCCTGTAGAGTACCTCTTTACAGAGACCAGCGGCAATCCTGGCGGAACCAGCAGTCCATGGCAGACCTCTGTTAATTATACCGACAGCGGCCTGAACGGTTCAACGCAGTACACATATACGGTTACAATACGTGATGGTTACGGTAACGCCGGTACTGCTTCGAGTCCTGCAAACGCAACAACTGATGTTCCACCGCCGGATACCGATCCGCCAACACCGGATCCTGCAACATTTGCAACCGCTCCTTATGCAACAGGTATAGATGCAATAGCTATGGTTGCGACAACGGGTTCTGATGCAAGCGGTCCTGTCGAGTACCTCTTTACAGAGACCAGCGGCAACCCGGGCGGAACAAGCAGTTCATGGCAGACAAGTACTTCGTACACCGACAGCGGCTTGAATGCTTCAACGCAGTACACCTATACGGTTACAATGCGTGATGCTTACGCTAACACCGGTACTGCTTCAAGTGGTGCAAGTGCAACAACAGAGTCTTCCGAGGTGCTTCTTGAGCAGAATGACAACCAGAGCGATAAGGTTGATGTCAAAGACGGGCAAGAGGGCGCACAGTCCTTTGAGCACGGCGGCGGCAGTGATCCGGATTATCGGATCACCAAGGTCGAACTGAAAATGTCTCGCGACTCGGATTCTCCTAATGCGGATCTTGTATTCACTATTGGAACCAG
>JAGLHQ010000338.1 GCA_023143375.1 Planctomycetota bacterium | reverse complement strand
GATGTCAACAGACGATCCCGGAGCTGCAGAAGCGCCGCCAGTCGGATCTTGACTGATTACGTCGCCTGCAGGAACCGAGCCACTGTAAGATGTGGTTACCGTGCCAACAACTAATCCAGCGGCAACTATGTTACCTTCGGCAGTTGCCTGTGCCTGACCAACTACGTTAGGAACAGTTACAGGTTCCACGCCAAGTGAAACAACGATATCAACCGTCGAATCGATAGGAACCGATGCACCACCGGCCGGATTTTGACTGATGACATCGCCTGTGGGTACTGTCGGGCTGTAAGCGGTAGTTACCGATGCAACCAAACTTGCTGCAACGATGTTACCTTCAGCGGTTGCCTGAGCAAGACCAACTACGTCAGGTACCGTCACCATCTCTACACCGAGGGAAACCTCAATGTCAACTGATGTGCCCGGAGGTACGGAAGCACCACCGGTCGGGTTCTGACTGATTACATCGCCTGCTGGTACCACAAAACTATACGATGTGCTAACGGTACCTACGATTAATCCAGCGGCAACTATGTTCGATTCTGCAGTTGCCTGTGCCTGACCTGTAACATCAGGAATGGTCACAGGGGCAGCCGGCGTTGTTGCACTGGCGGCATTCGAAGCTGTACCGGTGTTTGGCGCAGGTGCTGAGTCACGCATTGTAACCGTATAGGTGTACTGCGTTGACGCATCCAGGCCGCTGT
The DNA here is from genome assembly GCA_023143375.1 of Planctomycetota bacterium. Taxonomy (GTDB): domain Bacteria; phylum Planctomycetota; class Phycisphaerae; order Sedimentisphaerales; family Anaerohalosphaeraceae; genus JAFGKL01. Next base: position 510 of record JAGLHQ010000338.1, on the reverse strand, counting down.
CGGTATACGAAGCGGAAGTCTGCCATGAACTGCTCGTTCCGCCCGGATTGCCGCTGGTCTCTGTAAAGAGGTACATTACAGGATTGCTTGCATCCGAACCCATTGTAGCCGTCATGCTGATAGCGGTATCGCTATCGGCTGAGGGAGCCGAGGCAAACGTTGCCGGGTTCGGCGTTGGCACATCAACATCTACAGAACTGATATCGCTGCCGAATATCTTGAAGTAGCAATCCTTGCCATCATCGCTTCCGCCCTTGTAGTAGGTTCCATTGCTATAGGTGCTATTGCCGTTATATCCAATGTAGTAAGCCTTGCCGTTACCACCAGTCTCGAAGTTGAGATAATAAGTGGTATCCGGGCTAAGAGGTCCTACCGGTGTTGAATATGTGACGGTATAGGTCATGAAACTGCTTCCGCCGGAAGTGTTGGTAACCGATGATGGTGCGATGTTAACCGTACTGCCTGAGACAGTACCGCCGTTTACGCTGGTTCCAATAGTGAATACAAGAT
>JAGLHQ010000337.1 GCA_023143375.1 Planctomycetota bacterium | reverse complement strand
AAAAAATCGATGCAGACATGATGCGAAAGATCAAGTCATACGGTTTTAGCGATAATTATCTTGCCGAGATATTCGGCACCGACCAGATGACCATCCGCGCCAAACGCAAGGAGCTTGAAGTTGTCACTGTTTACAAACGCGTTGATACTTGCGGTGCAGAGTTCGAGGCGATGACCCCATACATGTATTCTACATTCGAAGAGGAATGCGAGTCGGAACCGACCGACAAGAAGAAAGTCATGATCTTAGGCGGCGGACCGAACCGCATCGGGCAGGGTATCGAGTTCGATTATTGTTGTGTCCATGCAGCCTTTGCCCTCGACGAGATCGGCATCGAGTCGATAATGGTAAACTGTAACCCCGAAACCGTAAGCACCGACTATGACACATCGGACAGGCTTTACTTCGAGCCGCTTACCTTCGAGGATGTCATGAGCATCGTCGATACCGAAAAACCGGACGGTGTCATCGTTCAATTCGGCGGTCAAACACCGCTCAAGCTCGCTGTTGCTCTTGAAAAGGCCGGCGTTCCCATCATAGGCACTTCGCCGGACAGCATCGACCATGCAGAGGACAGGCGTCGCTTCAACGCTCTGGTCGAAAAGCTAAAACTCCGTCAGCCGTTTAGCGGAACAGCGACATGCTACGAGGAAACTTTAGAAATTGCCAACGAGCTTGGCTATCCGCTGCTCATACGTCCGTCGTTCGTACTGGGGGGAAGGGCGATGGAGATCGTTTATGACGAGTCGTCGTTGAAAGCATGTGTTGCAAACGCGATAGAAGCTTCCGGCAAGCATCCTATACTCGTAGATAAGTTCCTAAACGATGCCATTGAGCTTGATGTCGACGCGATATGCGACGGCAACCAGGTCGTCATCGGCGGAATAATGGAGCACATCGAAGAGGCCGGCGTTCACTCAGGAGACAGCGCATGCAGCCTGCCCCCGATGTCGATCAGCAAACCGGTTATCGAAGAGATCAAAAGACAGACAAAGCTTCTTGCACTGGAGCTTAAGGTGCTCGGGCTCTTGAATATTCAGTTCGCCGTAAAAGACGAAGACGTTTACATCATCGAGGTAAACCCGCGTGCATCGCGCACGGTTCCGTTCGTCAGCAAGAGTATCGGCGTACCGCTGGCCAAGATCGCTGCAAAGGTTATGGCTGGCAAGACTCTCGACGAGCTTGGATTTACCGAACAAGTCGTAAAGGATCACTATTCGGTTAAAGAAGCGGTCTTCCCGTTCCTGAAGTTCCCCGGGATCGACACACTGCTTGGCCCTGAGATGCTAAGCACCGGCGAGGTGATGGGTATATCGGACGATTTCGGAATGGCGTTCGCAAAGTCGCAGATGGCAGCCGGCAACGCGCTGCCTACAAAGGGCACAGTCTTTATGAGCGTAAAGGATGCCGATAAGGATAAAGCCGTAGACATCGCCCGACAACTCGACGCACTTGGCTTTAATATACTCGCCACCGGCGGAACATGCTCTGCTATTGAAAAAGCATCCATACCTGCTCAGCGGGTTCTCAAAATAACAGAAGGAAGGCCAAACGTCGTTGACTCGATATTAAACGACGAGATCGATCTTATCATCAACACGACTATCGGAAAGCAGTCGATCAAGGACTCGTTCTCGATACGAAGAAACGCCCTCGATAAACAATTGCCGTATGTAACGACGATGCGAGGTGCATGGGCAGTGGCAAAGGCTATCGAGGCCTTGAAGAAAACAGAAACAGGCGTAAAGCCAATTCAACAATATTACAAATAAAGGGTAACTAAGTGAAAGCGATTCTTTTACTTGAAGACGGAACGGTTTTTACAGGCAGCAGCTTTGGCGCAACAGGTCACAAGTGCGGCGAGGTTGTGTTCAATACCTCAATGAGCGGCTATCAGGAGATACTGACCGATCCGTCGTATAACGAACAGATCATCACCATGACATATCCCCTCATCGGTAACTACGGAACGAATGCTAAGGACTGGGAGTCGAAAAAACTTTTCGTAAGCGGATTCATCGTAAAAGAAAATTGCGATTACCCAAGCAACTGGCGCAACCACCAGTCGCTTAGCGAATATCTAAAGGAAAACAATGTCGTTGGCTTAGAAGGCATCGACACGCGAAAGCTTGTTAAGCATATTCGCGAGAAGGGTGCAATGAAAGGCATCATATCTTCGGACGAGTTTGACATTGACGTACTTAAGAAAAAACTTGGGCAATACCCCGGCCTTGTTGACAGGGACATTGTAAAGGACGTTACCACCGACGAGGTATACAAATGGGACAAACCCGTCGTCGATGTTGTTAATCCTACCGAGGAAAAGGTGAAAGCGAAGTATAAAGTCGTTGCAATGGATTTCGGCATCAAGCGTAACATCCTGCGTATTCTTGTCTCGCACGGCTGTGAAGTTACCGTCGTTCCCGCAGGCACCTCGGCAAAAGATATTCTCGCCAAAAAACCGGACGGCGTTTTTCTCAGCAACGGCCCGGGAGACCCTGCACCGGTAACTTATGCTGTCGGGACAATAAAAGAACTGCTCGGCAAGGTTCCCATCTTCGGGATATGCCTCGGCCATCAACTCCTTGCCCAGGCCCTTGGCGGCAAAACGTACAAGCTTAAGTTCGGACATCGCGGCGCAAACCATCCAGTCAAAAACCTCGACACCGACGTTATAGAGATCACCAGCCAGAACCACGGATTCTGCGTTGACCTTGACAGCCTGAAAGACATAGACGTAGA
>JAGLHQ010000336.1 GCA_023143375.1 Planctomycetota bacterium | reverse complement strand
CGCCTCTTATGTGATAATAGAATGTCGTGCGCTGGCTTTTTTTGGATCTTTCGGTTATCAGTGCGGTCTGGTCGACGCCGTCGATGATTCGATCGTCGGGCGGCTGCGTCCCAGCCAAGGCTGCCAGTGTCGGCATGATGTCCAGGGTGCTGATAATCTCGTCGCTGACACGGCCCGGGGGAATCTTTCCGGGGGCCCGCATGATGCAGGGCTCTCGGAATCCGCCTTCGTAGGCAGAGCCCTTTCCGCTCCTTAGCGGTTTGGCTGTGCCGGTGGCGAGTTGCCCGCCGTGGGTGTTGCGGTAAAAGTCCTCCTTGCCGCTCCAGGGTCCGTTGTCGCTGAAAAAGAGTATGAAAGTGTTATCGTCAAGGCCCAGGTCCTTCACGGTGTCGAGGATGCGGCCTGTGCTAAAGTCGATCTCTTCGATGACATCGCCGTAAAGCTGCCCGGCGGATTTGCCCTTGAATTGCCCTGAGGCGTCGATCTTGACGTGGGCCATGGTGTGTGCGAGGTAGAGGAGGAACGTTTCGTCCTTCTTTTCTTTGATGAAGCGGATCGCCTCGTCGGTGTAAAGGTTCGTCAGGGATGCCATGTCGGTCGTTGTGTTTAGCTGCTGACGATTTCGATGGAAGGTTACCTTTCCGCCGTCGTTTGCGCCAAGTGTGCCGAAATAATAATCAAAGCCCTGGTCGTTGGGGACGAGTCCTTCCTGGTAACGCCGCTGGGACATGTCCCATTTGCCGATGCATCCGGTGGCGTAGCCGGCTTCTTTTAAGACCTCCGCTACGGTGATCTCGTCGCCGTTGGTGGTCCATCCGCCGCCGATGCGAACGGGGTATCGGGCCGTCATAAGCGCCCCGCGCGAAGGGCCGCATACCGTCTGGGCGTAGAAACTCGTAAACCGTACCCCCTCTTTGGCCATCCGGTCCAGCCGCGGTGTCTTTATCGAATCGGAGCCAAAACAGCCGAGGTCGCCGTAGCCCTGGTCGTCGGTGAAGATAATTACGAAGTTTGGTTTTTCTTTTTTCTTCGGGTCAACGGGCTTATCCGGCTGGTATAACGCCTGCCTGCATCCACTCATGCAAAGTGCGGCGGTACCTAAGGAGAACGCTTTTAAGAAACTGCGGCGAGTTGTATTTATTGGTCTCATTGTTTTTTTCTCAAATAATTTATTCAAACTGACCGTTTTCTCAAAACGGACCAGCTTGAGTAGTCGTTAGTTTTGATATGGATCGGGATTTTGCTACGCTCAATATTTTAGTCGGTCGAAGCCGACAATACCAGCAACTGTTTTAAGCTCTTATACACATTGGGCTTTATTCTCGTGCCTGATCCATATAGCATTGCATATCGAGATTTTATATAACCCCGTTCGGCTTCGCTCAGGGCAGGCTGTTCGGGGCAGAACTGTTTTATTTGCTGTTGCTACTAAAATTGGTGGCGTGCGATTTTGCGATGATATCGGTGCAGATAAGAGGGTTTTTTTGCGGAAACTGGTGGACAGTCGGGATAAAATAGTTTATATTCGGCGCCCGTTGTGAAAATGGACCCTGTGGCCATGCTTTTGATTTGCGGCTTGGGGGCGTTTTCGGGATAGTTTGGGGAATAGTGTAACGGCAGCACGACTGACTCTGAATCAGTTAGTTCAGGTTCGAATCCTGGTTCCCCAGGTTTTGTAAGTTGTTTTTGGGCAAAGAGTTACGGGTTGAGAGCCATTAGTCCCGATGAATCGGGATTTCGCTTCGCTCAATATTTAGTCGGTTGAGGCCGACTTTGTCGGCGACTGTTTTAAGTTCTTATACTGTAATGAGTTAACGCTATACTTATACCTCAAATCGGTCAGTTTGAATAAAATAGAAGATAAGTTTGTGTCTGAATCTAAATTTTTTGGCGGTCTGTGGCTGTCGGTATTTAGGTTTATTTTTTTTTTGGAGGCAATATGATCAGCGTAAAACATCTCAGGCGTAATTTTGGGCCTATTGTGGCGGTCGATGACATTTCGTTCGAGGTCGCCAAAGGCGAGGTGTTGGGTTTTTTGGGGCCTAACGGGGCTGGCAAGAGTACGGCTATGAAGATGCTGGTTGGGTTTTTGAGCCCTGACGGCGGGTCAGCGACGATTTGCGGCCATGATGTCGTCTCGGAGCCGGTGGCGGTGAAGCGATGTATCGGTTATTTGGCGGAAAATGCACCTGCGTATCCCGAAATGACGGTTGGCAGCTTTTTGGACTTTGTTTGCGATGCCCGGCAGATCAAGGGGCAGGATCGCAAGTCAGCCCTTGACCGTGTGGTTCCCTCCT
>JAGLHQ010000335.1 GCA_023143375.1 Planctomycetota bacterium | reverse complement strand
ATCTTGCAGTGTCTGAAACTAACTGCCGGTAAAGACTCAGTTGTTTTTTGTGCGACGGATATGGAGGTTGGAATAAGTTTTTGCGTTGGCCAGGTAGAAGTCGTAGCCGAAGGCGAAGCAGTGCTGCCGGCGGCCAAACTGGCATCGATCATCCGCGAAAGTGTTGACGAGGTTATCGAAATTGAAGCTGTCGAGGCAACAGTGCACATCAAAGGCGCAGACAGCCACTTTACCATCTACGGACATGACGCCGGCCAATATCCCGCAGTTCCCGGGTTCGAAGGAGATGCTGATATTGAGGTCAGCCTCGGAGCGTTTCAGGAAGGGATTGAGCTTAGTGTATTCGCAGCGGCAAAAGAAAGTACGCGATACGCGCTGAACGGAGTATTGTGGGAAGTTAAAGGAAAAAAATTGACCCTTGTGGCGACCGACGGAAGACGGCTTGCAAAAAGTATTGTAAATCTAGACTCGGCAGCAGCGGACAAACTCTCACAAGAACGCACAATCGTTCCTGCAAAAACCATGCTTCTCTTAGACAAGATCGGAGCAGAGGCAGGGGCGAAGGTGTCTGTAAAACTCGTGGAGAACCAGATCGTTATCGCCTGCGACCAGATTGTTGTAAGCTCGAATCTCGTCGAAGGCAACTTCCCGAAGTACGACGATATTATTCCGAGGGACAACGATAAAAAAATAACACTTTCGACCGAAGCAGTGCTAAGCGCCGTAAAGCGCGCAGCACTGCTTGCTAATGAAGACAGCAAGGGCATCAAGGTAAGGGCGGAGAAAGGAATGATGGTGTTTTCAAGCAGAGCGCCTGAAACAGGTGATGCCCAGATCGAGATGAGCATCGATTATTCAGGCGGTCCGATCGAGATCGGGTTTAACCCGCAGTTTTTAGTCGATGTCCTTCGCGTGATCAAAGCAGACGAGTTCACCCTGGAGCTTGGCGACGCCGACCGGCCGGGACTGATAAAGAGCGGCGGAAACTTTTTGTATATCGTAATGCCCGTAAACCTTTAACAGCTTATAAACAAAGCGGAAAAAAGGAGTAACAGCTGCGAGGCAATAAGGACGAAGACAGACTATTACAGGGCGCCGTTAGGTGGCAGTATAAACCCAGACGGACAAGCGAGCGGCTTGGGGGGACAGCCGAGGCGTACTTAAAGAAAAATAAGTCCCGCTTTGAAAAGAACACACAGATCGTCGATGCCTGGGAAGGCTTGCTTCCCGAAGGGCTTTCAGGGCATTGTAATATCTTCGATATATCGGGCGGAGTGCTAAAACTTGAGGTCGACCCCGGCCCTTATATGCACGAGCTTAAGACGATGGGCCAGGAGCTTGTCGAACACTTAAGGCGGGTGTGTCCGAGGTGTGGAATTAAAAAAATAACACTGCAGGCAAGAAGCAGTAAAATAAAAGAGGAACAATGACAGAAAAAAAATCAGATCATACGTATGATGCAAGCAGCATCAAGATACTGGAAGGGTTAGAGGCGGTTCGTAAACGGCCCGACATGTATATCGGAAACCGCCAGGAGGGCGGCCTGCACCATTTGGTGTACGAGGTATTGGATAATTCTATCGACGAAGCGCTTGCGGGCAGGTGCGATAAGATCACCGTTCATGTTCACATGGACGGAAGCTGCTCGATCGAAGACAACGGCGTCGGTATCCCGGTAGGCATGCACGAAGAGGCCGGTGTAAGCGCACTGGAAGTTGTGCTGACAACGCTGCACTCAGGCGGAAAATTCGACGACAAAGCATACAAAGTCTCCGGCGGCTTGCACGGCGTCGGCGTTAGCTGTGTTAACGCACTTAGCGAATGGCTGATAGCGGAAGTTTACAAAGACGGCAAGCACTATCGCTTCGAGTGCGAGCGCGGAAACCCCAAGGCTCCGGTAGCGATGATCGGCGATACGAACAAGCAGGGGACGAAGATAACATTTTTGCCCGACGAAGAGATCTTCGAGGACTCTATCGAATTCAAACATGACACGCTGTTGAAACGCATCCGCGAGATGGCATATCTAAACGCCGGCGTGCGGATCATGCTGCTGGACGACCGCGTTAAGAAAAAAGAAGAGTTTCATTACGAGGACGGGCTCAAAGCGTTTGTTGAATATCTTAACGAGGGCAAGACGGCGTATTCAAAAGTGATGTCGTTTTCCAAAGCGGACCCGGAGACAGGGCTTGCCTGCGACATTGCGATACAATACAACGACAGCTATACAGAGAACATACTGGCGTTTGCAAATAATATTCGCAACATCGACGGCGGAACGCACCTTTCAGGATTTAAGACCGCGATTACCAGAACGATGAACACGTATGCCAGAAATGCCAACATGCTTAAGGGCGGAACGAGCACCACCGGCGACGATCTTCGCGAAGGGCTTACAGCCGTAATATCCGCAAAGGTCCCGGATCCGCACTTCGAGGCACAAACGAAAGTTCGTCTGTCAAACCCAGAGGTCGGCAGCTTTATAGAGATGATGCTTAACGAACAGCTTGGCGTTTACCTTGAAGAGAATCCCGCAGAGGCCAAGAAGATATTAAACAAGGCGATCCAGGCAGCCGCTGCCCGCGAGGCAGCCCGCAAGGCTCGCGAGCTTACACGGCGAAAGGGAGCGCTTAGCGGTGCGAACCTGCCGGGCAAACTCTGGGACTGTTCGAGCAAGGATAAGCAATCGACAGAGATATTCATCGTCGAAGGTGATTCTGCCGGCGGCTCTGCCAAGGGCGGACGCGACAGGAACAAACAGGCCATCTTGCCGCTCAAGGGTAAAATATTAAACGTTGAAAAGGCCAGGCTCGACAGGATGCTCGGCCACGAAGAGATACGCACGATCATAAGTGCGTTCGGTACGGGCATCGGCGTCGATGAGTTCAATATCGACAAGTGCAGATACGGAAAGATCATTCTGATGACCGATGCCGATATTGACGGCGCGCATATCCGGACGCTGCTGCTTACGTTCTTCTT
>JAGLHQ010000334.1 GCA_023143375.1 Planctomycetota bacterium | reverse complement strand
GACGGTAAAACAGCAAGCGACTTTGACGGCGACAAGCTGGTGGCGCTTATAAAAATATTAAACGATGCAGAGCGCATAAAAGGGGTTATCGAGAGGCGAGGTATTATCTTCCGCACCTTCCTCGATAAACATTATGATGGACAGAGGCTGCCGGTTTTCTATGTGCGTGTCGGCGGAGAGAACGAGTATTACCATGAAAAAGCCGAGCACGAAAAACGTATCGAAGAGTTGCAGACCAAATTTGAGGCGGAAAACACCGAAGAGAAACCGGCAAACGTTAACGACAAGATTCTGGCCGACGAACTGCACGAGGTCGTAAGACTAAACGAGATCGACAGAAAGCTTAAGAACGATTACGACCTGGACATGCGGGACTTTTTATTGAAGGTTGACAGGGCGGTCTCGGGCGAGGCGCTGCCGACGAAGTTCGAGGTTGTCAGCGGCGAAGACGTGTATAAGATCGCCTCGCTTGGCGGCGTATGTAATTCGATACGTCAGATCGGCGGAAAAGGGGTCGAGATCAAGCGATTCAAAGGTCTTGGCGAGATGAATTCGGATCAACTCTGGGACACAACAATGGACCCTGCAAGCAGGACGCTTTTGCAGGTAAAGGTCGAGGACGCCGGCGAAACGGACCGGCTGTTTAGTATTTTGATGGGTGACGACGTCGAGAAACGCCGGAATTTTATCAAGGACCACGCTCTTGAAGTTCAAAATCTCGATGTATAGCGGATAAAGAAATTTTTCGCTTGCTAAATGACCCGTCAATGGCGAAAATGCTCTTGCCGGCTTTGTGGCCTGGCAAACATGAGGTTAAAAAGGATTTTAAACTTCCGTCAGGGAGGCAAAGATTATGGGAAACATCTTAAAAATAACAATTCTACTCTCGGTTTGTGCGGTAATGATCGGCGGCTGTGACAGCATAAAGAAAACAGGCGACAATGTGGTCTCAGCGGTTACCGGTGTTTTCAAGAAAGAAAAAAGCGGCGAAGAAAAGATCGAGATCGTCACTGCAAATCAGGAGAAGGCGGAGTTGCTGGGAAAGATCGAGCGGAAGTATGAAAGCCCGGAGGCACATTACAAGCTTGGCAAGCTTTATCTTGCCGACGCTCTTTGGAACAAGGCCGAGTGGGAATTCAACGTTGCTTTGGGCTTTGATCCGATCCACTATCGATCGCAGGCGGCACTTATCAAGACGCTGACGGTCTCTGGTAACGCCCAGCGTGCGACGTTTGCCACGGAGATGTATATGAATCAGGCCGCGACCAGCGCTGAGAGATCGCTGCTGCTTGGGCAGGCGTTTCAAAAGGAAAGTCTCGACGACCAGGCACTTGCGTGTTATCAACAGGCGCTTGGGCTTGCACCGAGTTCGGCGGCACTTTATCGCCAGGTCGGGTATTATTATTTGAGCAAGGGCGACAGGATTCGCGCCGAGGAGAATCTAAGGCGCAGCTTCCAGCTCGATCCCTATCAGGCCGAGGTAGCCGGCGAGCTTGGCAGGCTTGGCGTTATAGTTCAGATACCACGAAAGACACAAAGGGACACAAAAGGGCTGGATAAGCTTTTGAACAAGAAAGAGTAGTACGACCTTTTTGTATATTTAACACCGATTCTCTTTTAAAAAAGGGCGCAACTGAAGGGACCGGGTCCCCCTTTTTTCTAAGAGAAGAGGGGAGACCAAAAAAATTCAAATGAAAACCGCAAATTATCCATCTTATAAAAAATGTACCGCGGACATTAAATTTTCCCAAAGAGATGCGAACTGATTTTAAGAAAGAAATTTATGGTCAAAGATGGCAGGTCGAAACAGTATTTAGCATGATCAAACGTAACTTCGGCAGTGTCCTTAGAGCAAGAAATTTAGAATCGCAAGCAAGAGAAATGCTGTTGCTTGTATTAACCCACAATATCGCTATAATCCAACTTGTAAAAGAGCTTTTCTACAGAGCATTCCTGACACCTTTTAGTTTGCCCCAGTTCAAATGAAAGATGTTTTTGGCAATGAAACCAGTACACCTTTACAATCTGCAAATATAAAGACGCTTGATATTAATGGTAACATTGATGCTGATCCATTATTTGTTAACGCTGGAAATGGAGACTACAGACTTGCTCCGAATTCGCCTTGTATTGATTTTGGTTATTCAAACAATGATTATACAGGCCAGACAGATGTTGACGGTAACAGTCATGTAATTGACATTGCTGGCATAGGCGATGGAGTTGTTGATGTTGATATGGGAGCATATGAGTATAGTAATTAGTTGGCAGAGCAGTCCAGTCTATACAGATACTGGCCTGAGAGGGCTTACGCAGTATAGTTATACCGTTACAATGCGTGATGCTCTTGGCAATACCGGTACAGCTTCAAGTGAGGCAAGTGCTACTACTTTGGATTGAGAACAATGTCATAACTGGTGCTAGTTACACAGGTATACATTTTGCTGAAACTACTACCGCTTCTACAAAAGTGCGTAGCAACAATATTGAGTTTCGGGAATGAAATGGGCAGGACATTTGAAGATTGCAAAATTAGCGGTCTAATTAAAGCTGCAAAAAATACTGGCGGCATGGCTGTTTTTCATGGCCTAAAATACGCACTAAGGAGAAGACTATATAGCATCCGCACTCTTTTTCGCAAAGGTTACAGTCCAGTGAAATTCATTCACTGTGACCTTACGGGTCTGCAAACAGAATCGGTATTTTTTGAAAAAGAGGTTGTATTCAAAGACCACAGACGGTTATATTGGCATGCAAGGTTTTGATTGGAGTCAATCTAAAAGATGCAAACATTACCTTGGCGATCATTTTATAAAAGTAGATTTTTCAAACTCCCGCTCAGAAAAATGTAAATGAAAGGTTTAAAGTAATGGATAAAATGTTTTTAATAATGGGATTTATTATGTTTGCTGGTTTGTTTTTTTTCTTATTTAAAGCTGGCATAGACCAACACAAGTTGAGAAAGTATCTTAAAGACAATTATATAGAAAAATGGACTTATTTAACAACTTTTTTGTTTTTTGGGCCTGGAGGTACTAATGGTATTCGTTGCCTTAAATTTTTATTTAGCAATGATTTGAATAGCGATAAAACATTATTGAAATTGAAAGTGTCGGTAAAAACCTCATTTATGTGTTTTATAATAGGTATGCCTGCCACGGCTATTGTATTTTTTTTACATTTTTTATTTGCAGGTGTCTTATGCAGGCGCAATTAAAGGCGCAATTAAAGAACCCGGGGGGGTTGTTGAAAAAGTCCAAAATGATACGAATGTAGTTGTTTTAAAATTTCTATCGCCACGTAATGACATGTAAAGGCCGTTTGAAAACAGTAAAAAAGCAAATTTACAACGGATTGAGGTTTTTCAACACACCCCGGGAGTCTTTTCCGGGGGCGAAAATTTAATGTCCGCGGTACATATATTATAAAATACGAAAATTTAATGTCCGCGGTACAT
>JAGLHQ010000333.1 GCA_023143375.1 Planctomycetota bacterium | reverse complement strand
TCGCCGCACAAACAAACACCGCTCCTGTTGCATTGCCGCCAACCGTTAGAAGTTTTGCACTATCGCGAAAAGCCGCCTGCCAAAAACCCGGCATCGGCTGGTTGTCACGAACAGATTTAACCTTTAACGCTTGCCCGCCGTCTTCATCGGGAATCATAAATTCCTGACCGCACGCCTGACATGCGGCATGTTTACCCGCAGATTCTTCGCCGGAAGAACAGAAGTTCTGGCACGTCGGGCAATAAAACGAGATAGCCATCCAGGTCCTTTCCTGAAAAAAAGAAACGGGAATAATGTCCGGAGTTCTTAAACCCTATTCTGGCACAGCCAGAAATATTTTGATCATTAGTGTTTGTTTCGGATTTCGGATTTAGTGCTTAGGGTTTGGGCAAAATGCCCTAAAGCGTCGAGCTCATCGCATCGATAAAGCTTTTTGCATCGTTGGCCCACTTTTGGGCCTCCAGCAGCTCGATTTCCTTTTCCTTCACCAGCCGTGCAAGATGTCGCTCAAGCGTTATCATTCGTTCCTCGACATGGTCCTTTGTCTTGATCTGCATTTGCGAATAGATCTGTTCGATCTTATTTTTCCGGATAAGGTTCGACACCGCATAGTTATTGTTCAATATCTCCATCGCAACAACTCGCCCGGTCCCGTTCTTTCTTGGAACCAGCTTTTGGCACACGACATAAGCCAACCCAAGCGAAAGCTGATTACGCACCTCGTCCTGCCTGCCCGACGGGAAAAAGTCAAGTATTCGCGTTATCGACCCCACAACATCACGAGTATGCAGTGTCGAAAAAACAAGGTGCCCGGTTTCCGCCGCCGTTAAAGTCATCGATACGGTCTCGGCATCGCGCATCTCGCCGACGAAGATAACGTCAGGATCCTCTCGCATCATTGACCGAAGGCCGTCGGAGAATGTCTCAACATCACGCCCGACCTCACGTTGAGATATAACGGAGTGTTTCTGGCTGAACAGATATTCTATCGGATCCTCCAGCGTTAGTATCCGGCACGCACGAGACTCGTTGATCTGTTCGATCAGCGATGCGATCGTCGTGCTTTTCCCCGCCCCGGTGATACCCGTAAAAAGGATCAGCCCGTGTTTTTTCTTTACGATGTCTTTCCACACGGTATTGGGAAATCCGATCGCTTCCGGCTTTGGAATATCCAGACCGAGTGCACGTATCGCCGCACACATACCGTCGTTTTCCATAAACACATTGATCCGGAATTGAAGATTGCCATAACGGTAAGAGCAGTCAACGCTGCTTTCGGCTTTTAGTGTCGCGACGCATTTCTCGCCGATCAGCGGATAAATAAGCCCCTTGGCAACATCTTCGGTAACCGCCTCACCCTTAAGCTTTACAAGGTCACCGTCGATCCGATATGCAGGCGGAGTGCCTATCTTGATATGAAGATCGGACACACGAAGCGCCCCCTGTCTCTCGAAATAGGCCAGCATATCCGACATACTAAGCTTAGTTCCGTCATTGGCCGGATAAACTTTTGCATCTACCGATGATTTGTCACTCATAAGTACTCCTTGCAGGTATTGCTCTCCCCTTATCGAGATTGACATATAACACTGATAATACTTTGTATACGTTGGAAATCAAGAATTGTTTTTATACTTTGGTGCTTATTCGATGACACTAAGCCTCGATTTGTCTATTTTGCCGCTTTCCGCAAGCCCGGGATGCACCAACATCGCACAGCCGAATTCTTTGAAATAGTTTTCATCGAGACACACCGATCCCTTCGGCGATCTGGAATGAGCGCAGATAAAAATATCCGATGCACCCGGCCCTTTGACAGAGGTCCCTCCGGGTGCCATCCGGAACTTATAACCAAACTGTCTGTAATATAGAAAACCCATATAGCTTAGCTTGTGTCTCCGGGAAAATGTTATCGACCACGGGTAAGCAGCGTCGATCTTTTTAAGCTTTCGCAGAACCGGACCGGACATGCTTGACGAGTTGGTCCGCCGAGCAGACGGAATATTGCGAATCGTTATCGTTGCAAATAACACCGAAACCAAAACAGCCGACAGTATTTTAACTTTCGCCGGTTTTATTCGACAGACAAACCGATCCAGCAAAACCATCGACCAGACAAGCAGCATCGGAACGAAGAAAACCTGACTCCGAAGCAAACCAGGGCTTCGTTTGAAAACTCCACAGTAAACTATCATCGTAACAATGCACGTGCTTGAAAATACCATCATAAAAGAAGCCCTGCTGTCCGACTTGACGAGCCTCTTAAATCCATCACGCGAAAATTTCCGTATAGCGATAAAAACAAAATATCCGATGCTGCACAAAACCAGCGCAGAAAAAACACAAAACAATATCATCCCGATATTTCTATGAATCTTAAATACGCCTCGCAGAACAAGATCGTTGAAGTATTCTCCCAGCGAATTCCATCCGCGCCACAGCCCGGAGATCTTTGCAAGCGAACGGCTGTTGATAACATCCAGATAAATATGACGGTAAAGATAAAAAACGCTTCCCGCTGTGCCCGCCAGTATCGTAACTCCGTTATAGATAATAAGCCTAAGCCGATACTCAGAACCTTCGACGATCTTATAACAATAAAACAAAACAAAAACCGCGTTAAGGCAAACAAGTATGATAAGGCTCGAGATCATCGAACCAAGACACAGAAAATTGATCCCGATCATAACCAACGCCGGCAAAAACCAGTACCGATAACGGATCTTATGCCCCAGAAGATATATGATAAACGCTATACCCGCATATAGTCCCCCCAGGGCCAGCGAATATCCACGTGCCAGCAGCGAATAGTCGAAAACAAACGGAGTCAACAGCACCGTCCCAAGCCCCGTCAAACAGATCAACCGCGAACTAACGCTTTTACGAACGATATAAAACATCGAAAGCGAAAACAATACCCCCGCAGCCAGCGACGGGATACGGATATAATGTTCGTAAGAACTAAAAAACTTCCGAGCATAATGAATGAGGATCGAATTTAAAAGGTGATTGTTAGTGCTGCTCGCACTTTTACGGTCGAAGTTCGTAACCGCTGTCTCAACGCTGTCGCAATAACGCGTCAGCGTCAGCGACTCATCGTACGTCATCCCGCTAACATCAGCCTTAAAAATCTTAAGCCCGATACTCGCAAGCAAAACGACCCACATCAAAGCAACAAGTATATCCCACTTATTCTTTTCGTTCGCCAAATGCGATTCGCGGATAGCCGTATTTCTTTTTGGTCTCTTTTTTCTCATATCCAGCCTCAACTTTACATTGAAACCCGCCAATGTCAAGCCAATAAAACCTTGACACCCGCTCATCGAGCTAATACAGTGTCCACATGACAAAGACAATATACATTATCGACGGGCACGCACACATTTACTCTGGCTTTTACGCACCAATGCGACCGCTGACAAGCCCTACAGGCGAACCTACCAAGGCCACATACATCTTCACGAACATGATCCTCGGCCTTATCGAAAAAAAGAAACCCGATTACCTCGTCGTTACAATGGATTCAAAGGCTGACAGCTTCCGCAAAGACATATACCCCGAATACAAGGCACACCGTCAGCCAATGCCCGAAGAGATGCCCGTTCAGATACAGCGTATCGAGCAAATACTAAACGCAATGAACATCCCTATCTTACGACTCGACGGCTATGAAGCGGACGATCTGATCGGCACCATCGCAACCCAGGCACAGGCCAGGGGCATCGACGCATACATCTGCTCCAAAGACAAAGATATGCTCCAACTCATCGACGACCACGTCTTTACCTACGATGTCAAAAGCGATTTCAGAACAACCGCCAAGCAAATGCAATCCGATATGGGCGTCGCCCCAGAGCAATTTATCGACGTTCTCGCCCTGCAAGGCGACACCGCAGACAACATCCCCGGCATCGCAGACGTAGGTCCCAAGACCGCTCTTACATGGATACAAAAATACGGTTCCATCGAAGGCTTATATGAACATGCAGACGAAATAAAAGGAAAACGCGGCGACAACCTCCGCTCTTCAAAAGACATCGCATTCCTCTGCCAAAAGCTCGTAACCATAGACCGCAACGCACCGGTTACCCTTGACGAAAAAACCTTCGCCCTTAGCGAACCAGACAAACAAGCCCTTGCAAAACTTTTCACCAAGCTTGGTTTTTCAAAACTTTTAGCACAGATTGGCGTCTCGCCAGGTGCTGAAGGTGACGCCCCCGATCTCTTCACCGCACAAACCATAAAAACCG
>JAGLHQ010000332.1 GCA_023143375.1 Planctomycetota bacterium | reverse complement strand
GTTGGTCGCACGGTTTTCTGATCCCTCTTTTCAGCCTTTACTTTTTGAACCAGAATAAAACTCAGATATTAGATATATCTCAGCGTCCTAACTATCTCGGTCTTTTCGTTTTGCTCTGCTGTCTTATCTTTTATCCCCTTAACATAATGCACTTTAAGGTTGCCTACTTTCAGCCTTTGGTAATGATCGTCTCGATCGTCGCGGTGGTTTTGTTTATTGGCGGATTGGGTCTTGTTAAGTATACCTGGCTTCCGATCATTTATCTTGTGTTCGCTGTTCCTCTTCCTGCCCGTCTTTACGGGATGATAACGATCCCAATGCGCCGGCTGGCCGCTGCGATAGCGACAGCTTTGCTTAGCGCGATTCCGAATCTTGAGGCAACGGCCAATGGTGTTGTGATCGATGTTATTTATAAAGGCGTTGCGATGGAACCCGGGTTGGATGTTGCCGAGGCTTGCAGCGGAATGCGTTTGCTGATGGCTTTTCTGGCCCTTGGTGTTGCGATGGCCTACCTTCACTATCGCCCTGCATGGCAGCGTATAATCCTACTTTGCAGCACTATTCCTATAGCAATATTTTGCAATGTTGTTCGTGTAAGCGTTACGTGTTTTATCCATATTCTTTTGGATCCGAAATATGCTCAGGGTATCTATCACGATATGCTCGGCATGATGATGCTTCCTCTTGCTTTCGGTATATACGGTTTCCTTGCATGGATGATGTCCAATCTCCTGGTCGAAGAAGGTGCCGAACCGGTTGAAGATATAATTATCAAACGACATAACCCCGAAGCGGATGACGATTCGGCAAATAAATAATAACACTGGAATACGATGAGAGATATTCTTAAACATTATAAACAGCCTGCTTTTTTGATATGTGTTTTTGTTCTGGCATTCGCCTGCGGATCGCAAACATATATAATCAATAAACTCGGTGTCCAGCTTATCAAGCTGCCAATTCCTTTAAGGGACTCTCTTGAAAATCTTGACAGTTACGATCTGTCTCCTTACAAGGTTGTAAAAAAGCATAGGATCAAGAACAAGGACGTCCTTGAGAATCTGGGTACTGAAGAATACATTCAATGGGGTTTTGAAGACACGAGCGTAGATAAAGACAGTGCATTACGTCGTTGTTTTTTGTTCGTAACATATTACACCGGTAATCCCGATCAGGTTCCCCACGTTCCCGATGAATGCTATGCCGGCGGCGGCAGCCAACAACTTGCTCGCGATCAAGTGTCGCTTGATCTGACATTAACGGATCCCGACGCTGAAAAAACAATTAGTGCAAGGTATCTTGTCTTTTCGCAAAAGAGCCGTAATATCTGGCAGCAAGATTCTAAATTTTCTGTAATGTATTTTTTCCACGTCAACGGTCAGTACTCCGGAAACCGTACTGAGACGCGTAAGATAATGGGCAAGAACCTTTTCGGTAAGTATTCGTATTTTGCCAAGGTGGAATGGAAGTTTTACGGGCATAATCGCAATGGTTTGGTATATCCGGATAAAAAAGACACATTGGCGGCCAGCGAGAAGTTTCTCTCTGTCCTTCTAAATGTTATGGATAAAGATATCTGGCCCGACTGGGAAAACGCAAACTCAAAAGATTAATTGAAAACGGTCCATCCATTTTGCGATAGTGTGGATCGGAAGAATAAACTATTTTATTAATTGTATCATAGAAGTAAGGATTTCAAATGGCTAAAAAAAGGTTGAATAAAAAGGTAGCGATAATCGGTTCGGCAGTTCTGGCATTTTTCATTCTTGGTGTAATAGTGGTCCTGCTGCATTTCAGCAAGAATCCTATGAAATTTCTGAGCGACGCTCGCGCGGCAGTTGCGATCAGAGACTTTAAGGAAGCCGAATCAAACTACAGACGTGCGGCTGGAGCAGCAGTTAAAGACGACGATCTGAAGATCGAAATACTGTTTGAGTTTGCCGATTTTTTTCTTACCGACAGCAGAGATGTCCCGATCGACGATCCGTCATATTTCGAACCTCACTGGCAAAAACGGCTGGCTTGCTGGACAACCATACTTAACACCGATCCTAAAAACATCAAGGCCAATAAAAATCTTCTGGAATTCTACTACGATGTTGCCGACAGCGGCAATTCCAATGTATGGGAAAGAGTAAAGACTAATGCTTCGGAGCTTCTGGAATTATTTGAAGAAAAAGATATTGAGATCGATCCCTATGTAGTTCGTGCAAAGGCAAGGGCCCTTCTTGCTATGGCATCTCTCGGTCAAACGACCGATCGAGAAAGCACTCTCGAAGACGCTATTAAGGAACTTAACAGATTGAAAGAAATGGAACCTGAGGACGCCAGCACTTACAGGTATCTTTCCGAGGCAGCTCTTCTGGAAGGAACGATCAATCGCGATAAAGGGGTCATCGGCGCGACGGAATCAGCTACTGAAAAGGCCAAAGGGATCATGGAGGAGTGCATTGAGATCGTACCTGACGATGTACAATCCTACACATCTCTATTAGAACTTAAGCGGTTAGACATAGACCTTTCCGATCCTGACACATTTGAATCATTTGAGTCTGAAATGCAGGCCCTTGTTAAGAGGTTTGATTCCAGCGCAATTGCTTATGCGTCTTTATCAAAATTTTACACGAAACCCGAGACCTATGACAAGTCTCTCGATGCAATAACAAAGGCTCTTGAACTTGAAAGCGAAAACTTTGAATACGCTTTAACCGCGGCAACTTTTTATTCCAGAGCTGCTTCTTTAAATAATGACATGGAGTCGATAAAAAAGGCTATATCGCTTGTCAATGGTGCATTGGAATTTCCCGATACCAAAGAGACGACCGGTCCCAGGCAATTCGCAAACAAGAGAAACCGTTTGATCTCATACTCTCTTTTAAGCTCATGGTATATCACGCTGGCACTTGAGGCCGGTCAGGACGGCGACGAATCACTAAAGGAACCGTATATTACACAGGCCGAAAATTCCGTACACGAAATCGAACAGATACTTGGAACCGGCGATAATATTAACATGACAAAATGGAACGGATTGCTCGAACTGGCTCGCGGCAACAAAAATGCCGCTATCCGTCAACTTTACCTGGCACACGAAGGTTTTAAGGCGGCCGGGCAAGCCGATTCACTTGTAGCTTACCATCTCGCCGAAATATTCAAGAATCGTCCCGAAATAGGGCTTAAAAAAGAGTTTCTCGAATATTCAATCTCACCACAAAATAATATGGTACCGTCTAAGCCTGGCATACTTCTTGATTATGCAAAAGTTCTGTACGATTTACGGAGTTGGGCCAACGGGATTAAAATTACAAATTTTTATGAAAATTTATTCGGTGTATCCAAACGAAGTACCTTGTCCAAGGCAAGAGGGTATATCGGCGCAGGCATGACCGCCGAAGCAAAAGAACTCCTCGAAGACCTGAACCAAGATGACATTGAGACTTTACGGCTTACTTATCGTTTGTATAGCGCACGTATCGCAAATCAGCTCTCTAGCAAAAACCGTCAAGGACTGCCGGACATCTTTAACGTTGAAACGAATATGAAAGCCGTTGAGCCTTACGACGAAGCTAAACATCTGGATTACAGGGCGAAAGCGATGGACACGCTTGTAAAGCTGATGGAAAAGGATCCGGGCAACATAGATCGCGCAATGCGAATTTGCTCAAACTACATCGAAAAGAAAGAGTATGAAAAAGCAAAGACAACTCTTGACAATTTTCTTGAAATTTCACCTGAGAACCTCAACGCTAAGGTTCTCAGGGCTACACTTGACGAGCCCGATCCTTCATCTATAGCAGTAGAAAGACTGAATGAGTTAAGCAAAGAGGCGATCGATGAGATATCGGACAAAGGCGAGCGGGCGACTGCGAGAGCACTTTCTTATGAAAAAGCCGGTGAGTTAGACAAGTCGCTTGATGAATTTGAGAGAGCCCATAAGCTGTTGCCGGATGATAGTTTTGTCTTATCATTATATTTCAATTTTGCGATCAATAATGACAAGCTTTCAGTTGCGGAGGATCTTGTTGAAGAAGCCAGGAGAAACAACTTCGATCTTTGCGAAGGCAACCTTTATGCGGCAAGACTGTTATTAGTTCAAAAGCTTTTTCAAGAGGCTATTGGCAAGTTAGATTACTGCATTGAACTTCAGCCGACGTCTGAAATGTCATATCTGCTTCGCAGCAGTGCACACAATGAGCTTGGCAATTTCGAAGAGGCTATTGTCGACATGAAAGTCGCTCAAAGGATAAACCCATTGAGTCCGAGTACAGCCAAGCAGTCTGCATTATTGATATATAACCGAAATCGCAATCTCGGACAAAACGTAACCGCCCAGCAGATAGCAGAAGCCGAGCAAGCGCTTGTGCGAGCATCGATCCTGAATCCCAAGGAACATAGCATACGATCTATTTATGCCAATTATATAAGCGAACGTGATCCCGAAAAAGCTCTTACAATACTTGGTAATTTACAAAACACTTTTCCAACATCCGGGAATGTTCTTCAATATGCCCAATTGGCTCAGAAGACCGCTTTGTCAGAGTCCAATCCCAGACATAAGGACGCACTAATGGAGATCGCAGAGACTTCATTTAAAAAAGCCTACGACATTGATCCGGAGAACAAGAATGTTCTGAATGCATATTCTGAATTCCTTCGTATAACCGGCAAGGGTGACCAGGCGACTGAGATGCTTTCAAAGGATACAGGAGTTCTTTGGAAATTTTATCTTCGTGACAGTCAATATGAAGCGGCAGAGAAAATACTTTTAGAGCTTTATGACGAGAACCCTGAGCAGTTGGAAGTTATCAAGGGCCTGATGCTTGTTGCAACGCAAACACGTAGCCAGGAAGACATTGAGAAATACTCACGTAAGCTTCTTGATATAGAAAACAACATCGCAAACGAGCTCTATGTGATCAAGATGTATCTGGAAGTGGGCCTGACCGAAGATGCAGAACTTAAACTTGACAGCTTTATCGAGCGAAACAGCGAAAGTTCGCAAGCGATCCTTTTGAAATCATGGATATATTTATCTAAAGGTCAGCCAGAAACCGCTCTTGAAACGATCAATCTTTCTCTCGAACTTGAACCTGAAAATCCCAGTGCATGGAAACTCCGGGGTAGTATACACCGCTCAATGGGCCAATACGATCGGGCCCTTGAGGACCTTCAGAAAAGCAAAAACATCCATGCTACTGCATCTACGCGAATGGAACTGGCCAAAGCATACCGGTCTGCGGGCAGGGTAGCGGCTGCTATTGGCGAGCTTGTCGAAGCTTTAAAAGAAAACCAGCCTCCAAAAGCGGCAAGATCGATGCTTGAAAACATGTATATACAATCCAATCGAAAAAGGGAACTGAAGAGTTTCTATACTGAGATTCTTGACAAATTCCCTAACGATTCTTATTGGTATTTCCGTGCAGGAACGTTTTATTTAAAAGAAAAAGATTTTGCAAAGGCCCACAATCTTCTTGAAAAGTCTCTTGAACTATCTACAACGGATTTTGCAATTGCAACTGCCCTTGATATTTATCTTGAGAGTCTATTTGAAGCAGGTCAATACGATAAATCCCTAAAGATCGCATCTGGTTATATCGATAAACCTCAGGCCCCGATAGCATACGCCCAAATGGCACAGGTGAAATATAAAATGGGCAGCAGGGCCACAGGAATAAGCTATTACCGTAAAGCCATTGAAAAGGCCATGGACAACGATTTTTATATAAGCGGTATCCTTGAAAACATGTTGGCGATCGCCGGTAGCGGAGAAGTTGTGAAATGGTGCAATGAAAAACTTTATGCGGATGCACATTCATATTCAGCGAACCTTATGATGTTTAATCTGACACAATCATCCGGTGACTATAATAAGGCCCTAAAACATATTGATAACATCCTTTCGACAATGGAGGCAACGGATCGAAGCTGGCTCGGCAATATGATGGATAAGGCTAATACGCTTATAATGGCATACATGAAGACCTCCGATGAGAAATATTTACTGGAAGGGATAGACATATTCGAGAAAATCCTCGAAATACAGCCTGCCAATAGCTCGGTGCTTAATAATCTTGCATATCTGCTGGCGGATAATGACCAACAACTGGAAAAAGCAGTAGAGTATGCCGAAAGGGCTTATAAAGCGTCACCAAATGACGGTAACAACCTTGACACCTATGCATTTACGCTGATTAAGATCGGCGAATACGAAAAATCAATAGAATCACTCAGGACGGCCATTCAAATATTCGAGCGGAACAGCCAAAATGTGGCGTGGGGTGTATACCAACACCTTGGAATGGCCCAGGAAGGTCTTGGGGACCGTGGTGCGGCGGCAGCCTCTTATAGGCAGGCATTAGAGGTCGCAGGTAAGAATATTTCAGATAAAGACATGGATTGGCTGAAAAAATCGATTGAACGGGTATTACAGTAGAAGTGTCTCGGTATTATTGCCGATAATATGTAAATGTGGATTTATAACCTGACGCAATATTATGCTATTTGAGGATATTTAGGAATGACAGGGCAGATTCAACCTATTGGCAAACCTCCTGGTGGGAATCTTATCAGGCCTGGCGGTCCGCGTCCACCTGTAGATGCTCCGCCAATGACGATCACCCCCAAAGAGATCATCGGTATTTTACGCAGACATATCCTGATGATCATTTGCAGTACTGTACTTGGAATAATCATAGGCGGCGGTTCATGGTTTTTATTACTACGTTTTGCCCCTAAATATAGCGCAACTGCTTCAATAGAGGTGTTACCTCCCGGCAAAAGCGACCCTATGACTTTCGCCTCGGCGCAGGCCAATAAGGATCTTTTCTACCAGTTTCGTGCTACAAAAGCCGCGTTCATAAAGCAGCAAAGCACGCTTCAGGAGTTACTTAAACGCGATAAGATCAGAGAGACAGCATGGTTTAATCAGTTCGATAACAACACCGCAAAAGCAGTCGACAAGTTGAAGAAAAAGATGGGCGCAAGCGCCCAAAGAGAAGGCAACTGGATCGTAATTTCAATGACCTGCAAGAGCGCTAAAGAATCGGCTCTTATTGTAAATGAAATGACCGATTTGTTTATAAAAAGTCAACGTGATATGGCAACAAGCGATATCCGGGCACAACTGGCAGAACGTACGAAACAACAGAAATTGATCAAGGCCCAACTTCTTCAGGCTGAGGACTCTTTGGATACGATCAGAAAAGGTACTTCTTATACCAATCTTGCAGGGACCGGTACTTTTAACGATTATCTCGATCGCAAACTTGCCAATATAGAAGAGAATCACGACGAACTCGATAGTGAAGTAAGCCGGTTGCAGGCTAACATTATAATCTTACGAGAAAGGGCCGAGGGCGCATATGACGAAGTGGTACGCGAGGAAATGGAACGGGATCCTATTGCTCAGTCGATGCGACAAACGATCGCAACGATTGAACTTAATCTAGCTCAACTGTTAACTCGGTTCGGTGAAAACCACAGACGTGTGAAGGAATCGAGAGACACCCTTAAGCAAGCAAAGTTCGATCGCACCGCAAGGCAAAATGAGATCGCCGATATCCAAAGATATTCTAACCTTAGAAATGCAGAAGACGAACTGACGACATTAACCAAAGAACTCGATACTCTGCAAAAACAACGAATTCAGGCAAGAGGTGAGCTTAAAGAAATCGACAACCTTCGAGCAAGCTACGAGAATATCCTGCAAATCCGAGATGAGAAACGCGTTCTGCTTGAAAACATCACGGATAATATAGAGAAGTATAACATGGCTTTTAACGATCCGGAGATATCGAAGATCAAAAGACTTGGTAACGCTCCGGAACCCTTAGAGGTCAGCTTTCCGAAACTCATTGTATTTATTCCTGTAGGCTTTATGCTCGGTGCGATGGCAGGGGTGGGCCTTGCGTTTGCTGTCGAACTACTTAACGATCTGATCCGGACTCCTTCGGATGTCCGCAAACATTTGAACATACCTCTTTTAGGCATGGTCTATCACGCTGACGAAGATGACAACATCGATCAGATAGATCTCTGCCATGTTGTGAGGCAGGCTCCTTACTCTATGATGAGCGAATGCTATCGTCAGTTCCGGACCAATCTGCGAATTAAGACATCGGATAGTTCCAGCAAAGTATTTCTGGTCACAAGCTGCGGGGCACTGGCTGGTAAGACAACCGTATCTGTAAATCTGAGCAGCACTTTTGTTGCAGAAAACATGAAGGTTCTTTTGATCGATACGAATTTCAGGAAGCCAACATCTTCAAGCCTGTTCCCCCCGGCCCATTCCGACAGAGATGCGGGCGGACATAGCGATTTCGGTTTAAGCAACTATCTGATGGGACAATGTCACTACGAACAGGTAATCCGAAACAGCGGTATCGAAAACCTTGACATAATTGACAGCGGTCCGCTTCCTGCCAATCCTGCAGAGATACTTGGTAATGCCAGGATGTCAGAACTTATCTCGAAAACCAAAGATGGTTATGACTATGTAATAGTTGACGGTCCGCCAATGCTGGTCAGTGAAGCCAAGGTTCTGGCAACAAGTGTTGACGGCGTAATATTCGTTCTAAATAGCGAACTTACTCACCGCGGTGCGGCACAACGTGTTACACGCGAGCTGAAAAATATTAACGTAAATGTTTTAGGCGGCGTTTTGTTGGGTGTTCGTGCTCTTAAAGGCGGATACTTCCAAGAGATATTCAATTCATACCAGAAGTATCAGGACATGCAGGTATATCAGCCAATCTAGAGCAATTTAATTTTTCGTACTCGCTTTTTGCCTGTTGCGGCTTCGGCTGTCGGCATAAAGCGGAGCAGAAAATATTAAAGTGCTCTAAGGGGCAAGTTGTACCGTTTTTAAAAGGCGTGGCCTACGGATCTGAATTTGACTTTTATCTGTTTTGGGCTGACGGGTTTGCAGGATTCCAGGGTCAAACGATATTGAC
>JAGLHQ010000331.1 GCA_023143375.1 Planctomycetota bacterium | reverse complement strand
AGATATTGATGTTAAATTATGAGTTCCCGCCGATAGGCGGAGGTGCAGGTCATGCGAATCTTTGCCTGCTGAAAGAGTTTTCGGGCATGGATGACTTGCAGATAGACGTTTTGACTTCCGGGCCTGAGCGAGGTTTTTATAGCGAAAATCTATCCGATAACATTACCATCTATAAAGTTGGCATTGGCAAAAAGAATCTCCATTACTGGACGAAGAGAGAGGTTCTCGAATGGCTCTTTAAGGCCAAGCCGGTGTACAAGCGATTGACAAACGAGATCGATTACGATGTTGTGCATTCGTTTTTCGGTTTTCCGACGGCGTACCTTTGCTATCGTGATTTTGCCAAGACACCTTATATCGTTTCTTTGCGGGGTTCGGATGTTCCCGGTTATAATGCCCGGCTTGGTCTGGATTATATTCTGCTTTCGGGTTTGTTCAAAAAGATATGGCGTAACGCATCTGCGGTAGTTGCCAACAGCAAAGGTTTAGCTCAGCTTGCCAATAAGTTTATGCCGGAAATCGATATAGGTGTTATCAGCAATGGTGTTTACGCGGATAAGTTTTCGCCGTCGGACGCGAAGCGTTCTTTAGATCCGGTCAGGTTGCTTACGGTTTGTCGTCTTATAAGCAGGAAGCGCATCGACATATTGATCGAAGCTGCGGCGAAGCTAAAGAAAGACGGCGTAAATGTCCGGCTGAGCATCGCAGGCGAGGGAAACTTAGCTGACGGGCTGAAAGGCATTGCTGAAAGCTGCGGCGTCGAAAACGAGGTTAAATTCCTTGGAAGGGTTTCCACAGAGGATATGCCGGGGGTGTATCGTGACAACGATATTTTCGTAATGAGCAGCGCCCACGAGGGCATGAGCAACGCGATGCTGGAAGCGATAGCCTCGGGGCTTGCGATAGTGACGACCAGATGCGAGGGTGTCGAAGAACTTATAAAAAACAATGGGATCGTTGTAGAAACCGCCGATGCCGAAGCGATAAGCAAGGCAGTAGCAGAAATAGTAAACGATCCTCAAAGATATTCGGAGTTTAGCTCTGCGGCGTGCGAACGTGCCGAACTGTTCACCTGGGGTAACATGGCCCAGGAATATTTGAAGTGTTATAAAGAAACGATCGAACGGAAAAGCAATGACTGAGGGCATTGGTAAGATCAAAGTATGTTTTGTGGTTCCGAAGGTGTATCCTTTGTTCGACAGATCCCTGAAAAGTGTGTTTGGCGGGGCCGAGGTCGATGTCTATCTGCTTGGAACCGAGCTTGCAAAGGATGACAAGTTCAAGGTTAGTTTCGTTACCGCAGATTACGGACAACAGTCGACAGAGCAGATCGAAGGTGTGGAAATAATCAAGAGTCTTACATTTAAGGAAAACCGGCTTTGCGGTGCGAGCAAGATATGGCGTGCGATGAAAAGCGCAGACGCCGATGTATATATTTTAAAGACAGCTTCACCGGGCGTTCCATTGGCTGCGATGTTCTGTAAACTTAACGGTAAAAAGTTTGTTTACAGAACCGCAAGCAGCACCGAATGCGACGGTACCTATGTGAAAGGTCATGGTTTGTCAGGCAGGGCTTTTTTGTGGGGACTAAGAAGTGCTGCGTTAGTATTGAGCCAGAATGCAGAAGACTCCGAGGCACTTGAAAGCACGGCCGGTGTGCGGCCAAAAGTTGTCGCTAACGGGCATCGGTTTGGCGAGGTGGTAGGCTTGCAAAAGGAATCTGTGCTGTGGGTTGGAAGAAGCGCGGAAGTTAAACGGCCGCGGTTGTTTGTCGAACTTGCGGAAAAAAATCCCGATCAAAAATTCGTAATGGTTTGTCCGAGGGCGACCGATGACGATAAATACGACAGCCTTTTGTATTATGCAAAGGGAGTAAGTAATTTGGGATTTCATAAGCGTGTGGATTTTTCTGAAATAGACGAGTTTTTCGCACGGGCGAAAGTCTTTGTAAACACCAGCACCTCGGAAGGGTTTGCGAACACCTTTATACAGGCGTGTAAAAATTCAACGGCGATACTTTCGCTTGCGGTCGATCCGGATAGTTTTATCGAGAAGAATGCGTGCGGTCTTTGCTGCAAGGACGATATGGGCAAATTGCAGCAGGGGCTTGATTTCCTTCTGGAAAGTGACCGCTTTGTCGAGATCGGGCAAAGCGGAAGGCAATATGCCGAGAATAACCACGATGTTAGCAAGATCGTCGAAGAATATAAAATGCTTTTTAGAGAATTAGTGTGATCGTATTTGACATGTGATACCAACGATAGATTGGTGACAGAGGACTAGATGGCAATAAGAGTTTTACATATTATCGGTAGTTTAAAGCTCGGCGGAGCACAGGTTTGCGTTAAGTATCTCGTTGAAAATGCCACTGTCGGCAAGGTCGAGACTTTTGTATATCCGTTAAGATGTCAGGAAATTGACATTCCCATTGATGGGAATATCATAACAAATAAATACAAGAACTATGACATACGAAAGTTTTTCGATATTTTGAAGATCTGTAGAAACAATAATATCGACATTATACATGCACATCTTGAAAAACCTGTTTTAGGAAGTTTGCTGGCAACATTTTTCTGCAATGCCAAGGTCATAATCCACGAACACGGGCCTGTCTTTCGCAAAGGTTATCGCCACACAGTCTATCGTACCGGTCTTCGTCTTTTACGCAATCGCGCATCAGCCTTTATTGCGGTATCAAACTCAGCGGCAAAGCAACTGATAACAAGGGTCGGGGTTTCTCCAGAGCAGATCTGTGTTATTAATAATGCCGTGGACAGGGAAAAATTCACAGCGAACCGTCAAAAACGTATAGATATCAGAAAGCAGTTGTCTATAAAAGATAGCGATATAGTTATCGGATTTCTTGGGAGACTCAGTAGCATTAAAGGTGTCGACACGGCCATTAATGCAATGCCCGCCTTATTAAAACAAAATCCCGACTATCTATTCATGGTACTTGGCCACGGACCTGAGCTGGATTCTCTTAAGGCACTTGCCCGAAGACTAAATATCGCAGACAGGGTGAAGTTCCTTGGTTTTATAGAAAATGCGTCCGAAGTAATGAATTCGTTTGATATTGGAGTGGTTCCATCGAGACAGGAACCTTTCGGTATAGTCGCCCTGGAATTCATGAGCATGCAGATACCGCTGGTCAGTACCGGAGTTGACGGACTTGGGGAACTTGTCAGCGATCGTGAAACAGCCATGGTTACAGAAGTCGATAATGCCGAACAAATAGCTGCCTGTATAGACTTGCTAACCAAAGATAAGCAGCTAAGCGACAGGATCACAAGTGCAGCATACGAGTTTTCAAGTAAGTTTGGGATCCCTCAATACATACGGGCAGTCGAGGAAGTGTATGAAAAACATTGCCTTCGGGACAGGTTGATATAAATGAGAAAAATTGCAATAAGGTGGATAGATCATATTCGTCAATTAGATATGGATGTTCTTGAAGGGACGTTCGCTCTTGCCGGCGATCTTCCTTTGAAGCTTCTTGAGATAGGAGGAGGTAACGGCTTTGTCGCTTCAAAGCTAAGCGGTTTGGGTTTTAATGTTGTTTCGATCGATCCTGATCCGCGCCAACCGAGTTTTTATCATGTTCGGCAGGGTGACTGTGTCAAACTGGAATTTCCGGATGATAGTTTTGACATCATCTTCTCGTCAAATGTACTTGAGCATGTGGAAGATATAAAGACCGCTTTTGCCGAGATGAAGAGGGTTCTAAGGCCCGAAGGTATTATGATACACACAATGCCGACGCCTTTAAATACGGTGCTTACGTTCTTAACTCAGCCTGTAAGATATATCTTCGGTCTAGGATTTGTTTTTGGTCAGGCGTATAGAGTTATTAAAAATAAGCTTCGGGGTCACAAAAACAATAATGATTTAAGCGACAATTTATCTTCGGATAGCGATCCGAAAAAACTTAACAGGCAGAACATGCGTGAAGTTTTTAAACATCTTAATCCTTTAAGGATATTGATCCCATGGCATCATGGTGCGAGTCCGTCTTGCTTTACCGAACTTCACGACTGGAAAAGAACAAGCTGGATCGAATTGTTTGAAAGCAACGGGTTTGCTGTTGAACAGACGGTCGATCTTCCGTTGGCATATTCGCGAAATGTTGTATTTCCATTTTGTTTTGAAAAGCTTAGAAAACACATTGCCGAATCAATATCCCCAAGCTGCAGGGCGTATATAGCAAAGCCGGAATTGTAATACAATAAAGCACTAGTGCTGCGTCATAGCTAAAGA
>JAGLHQ010000330.1 GCA_023143375.1 Planctomycetota bacterium | reverse complement strand
CGGGTGCACAGAGGAATCCGCAGATCTACGGCGACTTCATAGTGTGGGAGAACTTCTCGGATTCCGGCAAGTATGACGTGTATCTGTACAACGTATCGAATTCCACTGCCTTCCGGATTTCCCCAGCAGACTCGAACCAGACGTGGGTCAAGATGTACGGAGAGTACGTGGTCTGGCAGGATGAACGTAACGAATCGGCGGGCTACGACATCTATCTCTACAACATCACCGACGAAGTGGAGGTCAGGATAACCAACGACACCGCAAACCAGACTCGGCCGTCAATCTACGGGAAATACATCGTGTGGAGCGACTTCCGCCACGCGAACGAGAGCAACGGATGGCAGTGGGAGATCTATGCCTATGACCTCGAGCGGGGAATCGAGATTCGTATCACGAACGATACGACGAACTCCACGGGGACACTTCCCAGTCAGACATTTCCATACATCTACGAGAACAGGATCGTGTGGATCGACCAGAGGAACGGTTCCTGCAACGTCTATCTGCATGAGTTGTCGGGCGGCACCTTTGTCACGAGTGATTCGCTTGGCCAGAGCCTCCCGATGGTTGGGAAGGACTACGTCGTATGGGAAGAACCCGTAAACGGAACGCTGAAGGTGATGGTTCTCAGCCTGAAGACAAGAACCACATCCAGGGTTTCATACGGGTCCTCGAGCCAGCAGAATCCCTACGTATCCGGTGACAAGGTCGTTTGGCAGGACAACAGGACAGGCAACTGGGACATCTTCCTCCACAATCTCACGACGGGACGGACCTACCAGATCACGGACGATACCCACCACCAGACGTGGCCAGTGGTCCTCGGAGACACGATACTCTGGGTCGACAAGAGAAACGAGGACGTAGATATTTATGCGTATTTCCTGGACTATGCCCTCACGCTCGAGGACGGTTCTCTGGTCTACTACAACTCCGAAAGAGATGAGCTCTACGTCTGGGAGGAGGATTCGGTGTTCTATCGCTTCAATTCCACGCAGAGCTCGATTCCTGAGACGAATGATACACCTGTGCCAGGCTACCACGCTATGGAGCTGTTCAGGGGCCCGAGTCCAGTCGACATCGACAGCGACGACGATGGAATACCCGACGGAACTGAACCTGCATGGGACGAGGACACGGACAACGACGGATACATCGATTCCATGGATTCGGACTCAGA
>JAGLHQ010000033.1 GCA_023143375.1 Planctomycetota bacterium | reverse complement strand
ATTACGGGCCGGTACATGTAGCAGTAGTTGACCAATACATCGATTTCACTGCCGGTTCAGTTCAGCATAACTGGCTAACCAATGACCTGGCGACCAGCAGCAAAGACTGGAATATTATCGTGCTTCATGAGCCGGGTTGGACCGCTATGGGCGGGCACACTAATAACACAGACGTACAGAACTACCTCCAGCCGCTCTGTGAACAGTACGGCGTACAGATAGTTCTCGGCGGACACAACCACTATTATGCTCGTGGTGTTGTCAACGACGTTCATCACTTAACTTCCGGCGGCGGCGGAGCACCGTTGTACGCTCCCAAACAAGGAGAGCCGGCTATCGTTATTGCTACTCAAACGTTTAATTTCCAGACAGTTGAGATCAGCGGCAATATGATGACCGTTAATACGCTTCAGCCAGATGGTACCGTGATCGATACTTTCACGGCCATTATATCGGAATGCGGCGACGGCAACTGCGATCTGGGCGAAGAATGCGATTGTCCTGCCGATTGCGGTACACCTCCTTCAACTGAGACAAGCTGTACCGACGGCACCGATAACGATTGCGACCTTGATGTAGACTGCGACGATTCAGACTGTTCAGGTGATCCTGCATGTCAATGCGGCAACGGAACATGCGACCCCGGCGAAGACTGCAATAGCTGTCTTGAGGATTGCATATTCAAAAAGAATCAATACTGCTGCGGCGATGGAACCTGTGAAGGAATCGAAGACAGCATCAATTGTGCGATTGACTGCGGCGGCGGTTCTTATTGTGATGACGGTACCTGTGATCCGGGCGAAGATCAGTGTAATTGCCCGCAGGACTGCGGAACGCCTCCTTCAACGGAGACCAATTGCGATGACGGCAACGACGAGGACTGCGACGGCAGCACAGACTGTGACGATTCGGATTGCTTAGGTGATCCCGCATGCCCAAGCTGTGGCGATGAAACATGCGATCCAGGTGAAGATCAGTGTAATTGTCCTGCCGACTGTGGCACACCTCCTTCAGTGGAGACTACTTGCGATGACGGCATAGACGAGGACTGCGACGGCAACACAGACTGTAATGACTCAGACTGTGAAGGCGATCCTGCATGTCCGGATTGTGGTTTGCCAGGCGATCCTTGTACTACCGGCGCAGATTGCTGTAGCGGTAGATGTAATACAGGAGTCGGTGAATGTAAGTAATGATGTTTTTTAGTATGCAGCATTGATCAGTAGTTGAATTTGTAGTAAATCGGGTCTGTTGACCTGATGATGAAAGTTGGATCAACGCCGCGGCCGTTATGGCCGCGGCGTTTTCTCTAACAACATAACTATTTTAAAACATGTAAAGCGGAAATGGGAATTTATAATATGGGAGCAGGCTCAATGAAACATTTTGCAATTATTACACTCTTACTGATAATATGGAGTGTTATTGGCGGTATTCCATCAGAAGCGAAAGCGTATACACATGGAAATAGTGGAATAATCGGCAATTCAGAGTCGGTCGCCAGTTCAGGCCCTTCGATCAAGATTGTGGAAAAGCAAATCGATCTTGGGGATATTCCTCTTGAAACGGATATTATAGAAGGCAGTATCCTGTTCATTAATACCGGTGATGAATTATTGCGGGTCAATAAAGTGGACGGTCCATGCGCTTGCTTTGCCGGTTATTCAGGCGATAAGATATTACAACCGGAGCAGGGCGGAGAGATACTGGTAAAATTCACCAAGAGCAAGATCCAGGCAGGGAAAGTAAAACGGATGGTGATGGTCAGGACGAACGACCCGGTCAATAAGGCCGTAGAGGTTAACTTCCATTTCAATGTCCAGCGAGATCCGATCAAAGAAGAACTTAGGCTGATCAGGCAGGAAATGTCTAATCTGAAGAAAGAACTTAAAGCTATCAAGGCCGATCTGAAGAAAGTTACAAGTAACACGAAAAAAAACACTAAGAAAGTTGACACCACTGTTTACAATGTCAATATCGGTTCATCACCGATTCTCGGTCCGAAGGATGCCCCGGTCACCATCGTTCAGTTCTCCGATCTCCAGTGTCCATACTGCGTGAGGGAATACCCAAAGCTCAAGCAAATGCTTAAGGAATACCCGGGCAAGGTCAAAGTTGTCTTCAAACATTATCCCCTTAAGTTTCATAAAAAAGCCAAACCTGCACATGCTGCTATTGAACTTGCGAAACTTCAGGGTGGAGATAAAAAGTTTTGGAAGATACATGATATGATAGTGAACAAACCAAAAGATTTTGAGATCGCGGACCTAAGGGGATACGCAAAAACACTCGGGATGGATCTTGCCAGGTTTGATAAAGTAGTAGCGGATGAAAAGCAAATAGACGAACTTCTCAAAACTGACATGGCCGAAGCGCGTAAGTGTAAAGTCACTGGAACGCCGACGATCCTTATCAACGGACTGAAAATGTCCAAGCGCGGGATTAACGATTACAAGGCTCGAATAGACCAGATACTTAAAGAAAATAAAGCTTCAAAATAAATAATGAATAGCCATGATCGGATGATATCGGAAACTTGGGTTATTGAGCAAAATATATCGAAGAAGTGACAAACTTTAATCGGAACGGTTCATGTCCGCAGCGATAACGATGTGAGGTTTTTGCGAGATTGGATTAATCTGGGTAAGGACTTTAGCCCGATACACTTTCAATATCATCTCAGACGTAAGAACTTCTTGCGGCGTCCCGAATGTCGCAACTTTCCCGTCATCGAGCACCATCACCTTATCGCAATACTCCGAAGCCAGATTTAGGTCGTGAAAAACAGCAACGACCGTCATGTTCGTCCGGCGGTTAAGCTTTCGGATAAGATCAAGCACCGCCAATTGGTGCCCCACATCGAGATGGTTCGTCGGCTCGTCAAGCAAGAGTATCTCCGGCTGTTGCGCAAGACACATTGCGATCAATGCCCGCTGACGTTCGCCGCCGCTGACTTCTGTTATGAACCTTTCGCCTAAATGCGATACATCGGCAAGTTCCATCGCATCGGCAGCGATAGCAATATCTATATCGCTCTCTTTGCCGGATTGTGATAGATACGGGAACCGCCCCATAAGCGTCATCTGCCGAACCGTAAACGGAAGGTTCAACGATATCTCCTGCGTCAAAAACGCCATCGTCCGAGCAAGCTTGTTCCTGGCTATCTTTGCAACATCTTCGCCGTCAAGAAGAACGTGACCTTTATATGGCGCCAGAACCTTGCTGATAACGCGCAGCAGCGTCGTCTTGCCCGAACCGTTAGGCCCGATCAAACCGACAAAATCGCCCTTGTCAATATCCATATTGACATCCGAAAGGACAACTTTCTTATCGTAACCTGCACTTATATTTTTGATAGATAACATTGTTAGCACCAGTAAGTATTTTTCTTGCGCTTCAAAAGGAACAGAAAGAACGGTCCGCCTATAAACGTCGTCACCACACCTATCGGAATCTCGGTAGGAGCAATTATTGTCCGGGCAAAACTATCTGCCAGAACAAGGAACACCGCACCTGAAAGTGCCGAAGCTAAAACCAACCTGCGATGATCCGGACCAATGGCCAGCCGAACGCAATGAGGTATGATAAGCCCTACAAAACCGATCAGACCGCACGCTGCAACCGCAGAGGCAGTCATAAGCGAGGCAAGCAGAAAAAAGATTTTCTTAGTCGCTTCGACATTCAAACCAAGATGCCCGGCAGGCTCTTCGCCGAGAGTTATGATGTTCAGTTTGTGCGACATCAAAATCACCGCTGACAAACACAATAAGATCACCACCGACACCAATTGCAATAGCTGCCAATCGAATATCTGCAAATTACCCAGCAACCACCAAATGACATTATGAAGCTCGTCGGACGATGATGACGAAACGATAAACATCAAAACACTGCTAAGCGCAGCGTTTACAATAACGCCCGCCAGCAGCAGCGTATAGACAGGAACGACGCCGTTGGGCTCGCGTGCCAATCGGTAAACGATCAGGATCGTAATGACCGATCCGCAAAAGGCCATCGCAGGGACCGACCAGATGCTCAAGGCCCCGACACCAAGGACTATGGCAGATGCGGCTCCGAGGCCTGCTCCGGATGAAACGCCGAGGATGTAAGGCTCTGCAAGCGGGTTTCGCAGCAACGCCTGAAAAACAGCTCCCGAAACCGAGAGCCCTGCGCCTACGACTATCGCAAGAATAATACGAGCGACACGCAAGCGAATGATCCCCGAGGTAAACATCTCATCGGCTGGGATGCGAACCGCACCCGCAAACAGCGACAAAAAACACGCCCCCGCCAGCACAGCCAATAAAAAAGAATATATTATCCAGGGTTTTGCGTTTTGCATGTATGTTGCCCGTTAATGTTATCTGTTAACATATTCCTTATCGGCATTCCCGTGAAGATACCGTGACAGGATTTCGATCCCCTCGATCAACCGCGGGCCACCTCGCATAATAAGATCGTTCGGAAAATCGACGATCACCCGGCCGTTCCGGATCGCGGCGATATCACCCCAGCCGATCCGACGAGACATCTGCTGGGCCACATTACTTTTATCTCCCATATAGCACGGAATAATAACGTCGGGGTTCCACTCGATAACCTTTTCCGGATTGATGCAAGGATAAGGTTCGCTGACCTCGCCGGCAACATTGACTCCGCCTGCGCACCTGATGACATCGCTCATAAAAGACCGCCCTCCGACGGTTATCAGCGGATCGTTGCTTATCTCAATAAAAACTCGCGGAAGTTTCGCCTTATCGATCTTAGCATAACGCCCCGCAATAACATCGAGCTTAGCCTGCATCCCGTCAACAACGGTCCCCGCCTGTTCTGCCTTGCCAACCGACCTGCCAATATTCAAAAGATGCTCCAGCATCCCATGAACATTACTCGATTGAATAATAAGCACCTCGATACCCGCATTAGCCAACAGCTTACGAACTTCTTTGTCCGGAGTGTTCGGCGTTATCAGCAGATCGGGATTTAAAGAAAGAACCTTTTCAATGTTCGCGATGCCCAGGCTCCCAACGGATTCTATGTTCTTAGCACCCGGCGGATAATCGCAGTAGTCGGTCCTTCCAATGACGCTGTCCTCAACCCCTAACACAAAAAGCATCTCAGTTATGTTCGGCGCAAGCGATATGATCTTCTGGCTCTCGGCATTGTCGCCGGCGCCGGCTAAAGGTTTTTGCAGCACGCTTAATACCATAACAACCACAAATATCAACAAGAAGATCGCTATGCCGGCAAAGAATTTTAAATTTGTTTTTTCTTTTTTCATATAGGTCATATCATTTACACTCAAAAACTATACGTTGATACGCGGTCCAGTTTTTTTTCAATAACACACCTGTCTTGCCTCGCGAGCGAGAAAAACACCATTGGTGTTATTTCAGATCGAATAAACTGTTGTCCACAGGCTCGATCATACC
>JAGLHQ010000329.1 GCA_023143375.1 Planctomycetota bacterium | reverse complement strand
GCCCTTTTATTGCGGTACTTGCGATTAGCAATGTTTACTTTGACAGAAACCCTGTTGTTGTATCATTCGGGCCATTTGCTCTACAAACAACAATGGGTGTTATGCGGTGTCTTGTTATATTTGTGAAGTTTATAATCACCATGTCGGCATTAATAGGTCTTGTTGCGACGACGCGTTTTGGCGATCTTCTCGAAGCAATGGCAAGACTTTCGGTACCGCGAATGCTGGTAATGCAGATAAGCTTCGTGTACCGGTTCATCTTTTTGATGATAGACAGGGGTCATCATATTTTAATGGCACGGAACGCAAGACGTATCGGGCGTATGGGATTGAAAAGAGAAATTACAACGGCCGCAGCGATGGCGGGAAGCCTTTTTTTGGGGAGCATCGATACTGCTGGAAAGGTGAACATGTCGATGCTGGCGAGGGGATTCGACGGGACCTTTCACGGTAGAGAGAAAACAACTTTCAAAAGAACCGATGCGGTGTTTTTCAGTATAACGGCTGTGTATATTGGTTTGCTTATTATTATAGGGAAAGCTTTGTAACAAATGTCTTACGCGATCGAAATAGCGAATTATTGTTATCATTACTCCGACGGGACCGATGCGCTTTGCAATATAAATTTGAACATAGAACATGGCGAACGGGTCGCACTGATCGGGCCCAATGGAGCTGGGAAGTCAACGCTGCTGTTGGCGATGAATCTTTTTGTTAAGGGCAAAGGCAGGCTTTTAATAGACGGCATAGAAGGAAAATCCAGGAACACGAAAAAAATAAGGAGTGTTATCGGGACGGTGCTGCAAAACCCTGACGAGCAGCTTTTTATGCCGACGGTGTTCGAGGATGTTGCGTTCGGTCCGCTGAATATGGGGATGAGCATGGAAGAGGCGAGCGAGCGGGCGAATGAAACTTTAAAAGAAGTGGGCCTGGGCGGAAAAGGAAGCAAGGCCCCCTACCACTTGTCTGCGGGACAAAAACGGGCGGCGGCGATCGCAACGATACTTTCGATGAAGCCTAAGATAATAACGATGGATGAGCCGGACACCAGCCTCGATCCGAGAAATCGAAAAACCATCGTCGAACTGCTTGGACGTTTAAGTCAGACATTGTTGGTGGCAACGTGCAATATGGATTTTGCAGCGAGAGTTTGCAAGCGAGTAGTGCTGATAAACAACGGCGAAATAATCGCCGACGGCAAATCGCATGAAGTTATGTCAGACGCCGAACTAATGGAATGCAACGGCCTTGAAGTACCCTCGATTTACCCTTAAAACCTTCTCGCCAATGTGTTGTCCGGGTGTTATCTATTTCCTCAGCGCATAAGAAAGGGCCGGATGCTTGCACCCGGCCCTTTAAAATCCAGTTTAAAATCTTACGGACACTGCAAACAGGGCCCAAGTCCATTGTTATAGGTACACTCGCAAGTACTCGGGGCAGTCCAATTATACCCTACGTCACGAGCTCTTACTGTAAAGGTGTAGTTCAGAGATCCACCTGCGATGTTGAAGAAATACACAGGTTGATTCAACTGCACGCTGTTGAAGTCAGAGTCTTCGTAACATGTGAATTCGTACCACACGTCGCCGCCGTCATACGCAACGGCTTCGGTTGCCTCCATTACGATCATATATTGCCCGGAAATAGTATCATAAATCTTGGACGGCGGTTGTACCCATGTCATCGGATCCGGAGTTGGCGGACTCGAACCTGCTATCGCAGAGGCCGGGGCTGACCTGCCCTCATTGAAGTCATCTTTTACCTCTAGAACATAAGTATAGGTTTCAGCTAAAACTTTCGGAGCAGTATCTATCCATGTCAGACCTCCGTCGGCTTCTGTTTGCCATCCACTATCGCTCGTATAATCATCCGGTCCTTCACCGACAAACCTGTACTTTACGGTTTCGCCGATAACAGCTGATGTAGCAACCACAGCGGACATTGAGATATCATAAGGTGCATCAGGTGATGTAGGTGTCGGCACCATATCCCATGCGATCGGCGAAGGCGGATTCGGTTTTAACCAATCTGAAGCCGGATCAGATGTATATATGTTACCCTTAAGATCCTTGACCTTTATCACAAAGGTATAGTCTATATTTGCAGTCAAAGAATTTGTTGTCCATTCAAGAACATCAGGATCATCAAAATCATCAGGGATCAGCCAACCGGTTTCGAACCACGAAATATCATAATTCTGGTCGTCAATATAGAAGCCGTCCTTCTCTATACATGCGAATTTGTATTGCACTTCATCGCCAACGATCTCATCGATATCTACCGGTGTAAACCATGCATCCACAAACTTCTGTGCTGTCATGCTTATCGTAGACAGGCTTTGGTCCGCCTCAGGCACCTCTGCCCATGCACTTAAAGCCGTCGGATCCTCGACGAACGGTGGTTCGATGTCCTCAACCAGCCAGCATATTGCCATTACAGCAAAGTCTGCAAGATCCACAAAGGTATCTGTATTAATATCTGCACCGCCACACCATTGATTTGCCTCACTGCACAATTCATCTTCCGCATCGTCGCCCAAACCGGCCAGCCAGTTTTCCATAAACACCTGCAATTCATCCATACCTATAATACCGTCAGGCCTTAGCTTCGCTTCCGGAGGATATGTCGTATTCGCCAGATCGCAGAATTTACATAGATCCTGAGATCGCGAAAGCGAAACGGGGTAGTGATATCCAAGATCGACAGCGCCCTTATCGTAAGCATTTGTGGTTTTAGTGGTATACCTGTTTAGGCCTGCCTCAGCAGCAGAGAAACTTCCTGCATCAACTGCAGCTGCTGTCTCAGTTTGAGTTGGGTACTGGCTAAGGTAAAACTCTCCTAGCGGACCTCTGACAAACATCGGATCAGTGATAATATTATTTTCCCATATAACCTCCGGACACTCTCCGCCGGGGCCCGGTTCAGGACAATCTTCCACATAGACCTCAATGGCATTTTGTCCACCCAAAGAGTTACAGTACAATACCGTTAAGGTTGCGGGCCTTGGGTCATATTCAAATCCTGTCCCAACCGCCATTTGCTTGCCCATACCGGCATAGTTGCCCCATATTATACTGTGCAGAATTGTTGCGTTACTATGATATCCCGCATATATACCGCCGCCATAACCGGAAGCATATCCAAAGGTTTCAACGACTTCGTTGTCGGCGATAGTACAGTTTACGATATTCGGATTGGCATACCAACCCATCGAAATACCACCGCCATCTCTTCCTGATTCGTTGCCATGTATAAGGCTGTTAAACAACCTCTGCTGCTGACTTTGGCCGGTATAGAATAATCCTCCACCGGACGTTGTCGCGGTATTATCATATACTAGTACACCGCTAACCTCAGAACTGAGTGACTCAAGATACATTCCGCCGCCAACACCGCCGATATCGGATGTGTCACCTGGAAGCGTTCCTGCAAAGTTATCCAGAACAATCGTATTGGCAATTATAGCATCTCCAAGTTTGGCAAATACACCGCCACCCTGATAAGCGAAGTTGCCTACGAAGTTACAATCCACGATCCCAAACGAAGAAACCAGATCATCACTGGATTCGCCAAGCCAGTATATACCGCCTCCGACAGATGCTTCATTTCCGTTGAAGATACAGTCCTCGAATGACACCGAAGCTGTTTCCTCAAGTGCCACTCCGCCGCCATGTCCGAGGTACGGATCGACATGATACCTTGGCGTATCTTCTCCTTCTGGTATAGTAAACTTAGGGGATACGTTGTCAGATATTACACAGTCTGTAAATGTAACGGTCGAGCCTGCTGCACAATATGCACCGCCGCCATAACTAGGTATTTCGTATGGGAACACCGGCTGCTGCCCGATGCCTGCTATATTGGCACCACCGATACCGCTCATACCTCCTACTACGCTGTTGCCTGTTATAGTACAGTTAGTAAACGTTGCGATGCTGTACTGGTCACAGTAAACTCCGCCGCCATAACCGCTATAAAACCTGAAATCCTGCGGATAACCAAGCACTTCATAAGTCGTGCCAAGATATATTTCGCTGCTGAACAGACCACCATAACCCGGACTGCTGTAGTAGGTGTCACCGCTGGCAAAGTCTCCGCCGTTACCGCCGTTACCGCCGTTAGCCTGATTGTTGCTGATGGTACAGTTAATAAAGGCAGCATCGGCTCCTGTTCCGACGAAAACGCCTCCGCCTCTTGCCCAGCCGCCCCAGCCGCCGTTGCCGCCGTTGGCGAACTCATCGCCTGAAGCACCGTTACCGGCGTTACCACCATTAATTATACAATTACTGATAACACAGTTTTTAACCGTAGGCATTGATCCCGGCATGCATATTATGCCGCCGCCAACACTAGGGGCTCCATCGCCGCCTTTGTCGCCGGGATCTGTGCCATCGGCAGCGTCAACCCAATTCTCAAGACCGTTGATGATGGTAAATCCATTGAGTACCGCACCTACTGCATCCGGTGTAAATATTACGCCGTGATTGATATACGAACTTCCGTCTCCGTAGCAGTCAATGATCGTATTGGCTACCACGTCCGGATCGTCAGGGTTGGAGCTTGTAAGAGTAATATCCTTATCGACTACAATATTACCGCCAAAGTAAGTACCCTGCGATACTATAACAACATCACCTTCTCCTGCGATCGCCAGCGCCGTCTGAATATCGGTATAATCCGACGGAACTCTGATTATGGTTCCCGGTTCAAAAGTAACTTCAACATTCTTTTCGAGCTCTTCGCCAATCATAATAACCGTATTCGTTCTGCCGCGAGTTGTTCTGTCAACAACATCGCCGGACCAACTCTTAACTCGGTAAAGATTTTCCGGGATTGCGGTTATTGTTACGATCGAACCGCTGGGATATGGACCGGCAATATATTCTACCGTACCATGGGCGTCTATTACGTCAACGACAAGAGTGTATTCGTCGCCTTCTGAATATGTAAAGTCAAGATAGTGATAACCCATGTCAACATCACCGCTATCTTTAATACTTTCGATACTGGTCGTATAACCTTCTGACAAACCGGCTTGTATAGCTGTAGTGCTTCCTGCATCAATGCACGGACCGCTCTGGTCGAGGAAGTACTCACCGATCAGAGGCAATGTCATAAACATCGGATTGGCATCTATGTTCGTATCTTCGCCAGTATCCGGATCAAGCACCCATGTCAATACGGACCACTCATCGGCGAGATAAACTTTGCTTTCTCCAAACTGAATATCACTGTTCTCGACAGTTATCTCCGGCTGATATGCGCCGCTACCTACTGCAAGCTGTGATCCATCATATAATGCTTCATTATCCCAGAAGATTGAGTTTATGATCGTCGCATGGCTGAAATAACTGCTGGCAAGTCCGCCGCCCATGCCTACATTCTGCTCGAAAGTTCCGGTTACCTCGTTATCTGCAACAGTACAGTTCGAGATGGTAGGCTCAGCGTACCAGTTGGAGGAAATAGCTCCGCCGTCACGACCTGCTTCGTTGTCGATCAACAGACAGTTGTTCAGTTTCATTTTTTTCTCAAGCACCATATCCGAACCGTCATAGTAAACGCCGCCGCCGGATGCACTTGCAATATTACTTTCGAACACCGTGTCATTAACATCTACTATTGACGAACTGCTGTAGAGGCCTCCGCCAAGACCGGCTATGGTCAGATTGCTTATACCGGGAACTACAAGTTCATTATCCGGATCGATTATAACAGGAATACTTGTGTTAATTTCTCCCAATACTACCTGGTCACCCTGCGCCTGGTTACCCTGCATTGTGGATTTTTCGACAGTACCCGTAGAATTCAGAGCATACATACCTGCTCCATGATAAGCCGTATTGCCGACGAATATACTGTCTGACATCCCAACATGTGACTCTGCCCAGTATACTGCTCCGCCCAAACATGACTCGTTACCGGTAAATGTACAACTATTCGTAAACTTCAGTGTCGAATTCTCTTCGGCACAAACCGCACCGCCATAACTGATGTACATATCGGTCGGCTGGGTTACCGTCCCGGCAGCTCCGTCTCTTGCAATGTAGTTAAATGAATTGTCGGCACGATTGTTGCTGAACTGGCAATTGTCAAACACAACATTACAGTTATCAACAACATATACCGCACCACCATAGTTTTCGATCTTAAGATTTCTATCAGGCGTAGTTTCAGTACTTCCGCCGACTCCACATACGCCGCCGTATGTCTGGTTACCAATGAACCTGCAGTCAACGAATCTCGGTGAACTTTCTTTCTCAATATATACCGCACCGCCGTAACCGCTGTATTTCCAGTAATCGTCATATTCACCGGGCTCCGGAGATAATTGCCCCATCAGCCACATCAAATATTCCTCCACCGTCCCGCCAAGGAAGACCGAACTTATATCCCTGCTTTGATATCCATAAGAACGATTGCTGTAGTTGTAAATTGATTCTTCCTGTGCAAATCCGAATGTCCAGCCGTCCCACCAATACCAGTTGGGAAATGTAAGTGGTCCGGTCTCGATGCTCGGGGCCCATTCCCAGTTACCGCCGCGTCCGCCGTGCAGAGTGTTGGCGCCGCTGGAACCGTTACCGCCGTTGCCGCCGCGGGCAAAGCAGTCGTTAAACAAGCAGTTCTCGAACACAGGATTACTTTCACCGGTCATGAAGACCGCTCCTCCATACGCCCGGCCGGCCCATCCGCCGTCATTGCCATATCCATGGTTGCCAGTTCCGTTAGCTCCGTCACCGCCGGTTACAGAACATTCATTAAAGTTGCAGTTTCGGATCGTAGGTGAACCGCCATCTATGATCATGGCTCCGCCGATAACGCTGATCCCGTCAGCGCCGTCACTAGGAAATGAAAAATCGCGTGTAACAGCACCATCCCAGGAGGAACTGATGGTAAATCCGTCGATAACGGTCTTGGAAGTAACACCGATAAGCTTAAATGTGAACTGTTCCAGAACCGTATTGGCAATTATGAACGGATCGTCAGGAGCCGAACTGGTCAGGGTAATGTCCTTGTTAACTATTTCAATAGAGCTAAGTTCTCGCCAAGGAAGTTCAATACCCGTAGCCGGACGATAGATACCGGTCTGTACGACAAC
Organism: Planctomycetota bacterium; assembly: GCA_023143375.1. GTDB lineage: Bacteria > Planctomycetota > Phycisphaerae > Sedimentisphaerales > Anaerohalosphaeraceae > JAFGKL01. Next base: position 39 of record JAGLHQ010000329.1, on the reverse strand, counting down.
AGTGTCACCGTCAACTGCCTCGTCAATAGCATGCTGGAT
>JAGLHQ010000328.1 GCA_023143375.1 Planctomycetota bacterium | reverse complement strand
TATCGTCATCCATGATGACAAAGTTATTTTTCTCTAAAGATGAATCATCGATAGCACCCGACCAGCTTGCAACCCTGTAACCCGTTGCCGGAATTAATTCGACCGTAACCTGCGTACTTATATAGTATGTATGATCGTCTCCCGACGAACTGTCCGGTTCGGGACTCAGCTCATAAGTTCCATGACAATCGCCACTGTCACAGTCGATCACGTTACCATAGCTGTCAACGATCTCAATAGTAAGCACCTTTTTGAAAGCTGAAATATTTTCGGCTCCCTGCTCCAGGTTCTTATAATGATATCCGATGTCAACCTGACCTTTATCATTCGGGTCGATACCCGAACCTGGTAATGCCGGATTTGTCGTAAAGGTATCCATGGCCATATTTGGGCCACTTGCCAGACCGCTGCCTGTATCGATAGCAGGGCTTTGATCAACGATGTTCACTACCCCTGTATCATGCATATATATATACGGATCATATACATCGTTAGGATCGTTTACTCGCATCTTACAGTCATCGACATCATCTATATCGTAACAATCAACCTCGCCTGCTAAACATTCACAATCGTTAGTATCTGTAATTTCAATTGCAACAATAACTGCAACTGCTCGACCCTGATATAAATAGCTATCTCCAAGCGGACCGTCTACAAAAACAGGATCGTCATCATAGATGTATATATTAGGATCATTGTCATAGATATCGGTATCTTCAGGGGTCAATAGCGCCTCAAGAGCAGCCTTGCCGGTACTTGTAGCAGGATTACCTCCGATAGCGCTGTCATATAAACCGTGATCTCCATCGGGATTGTTATAGAACAAGCTGTAACTTATATCGGCATTGGTACTGTCGTCTCCTATATCTTCTCCGATCGCATGGCCTCTGTTATTTTCAAAAATGCTGTCTATGATCGTCGGCGTCGATGAATAATCGCACCAGAGGGCACCGCCAAACATGGCTTCATTCTCTCTGAAAGTCGAGTTCATGATCTCCGGACTCGCACCGAGGCTGCACGCTATAGCTCCGCCTCGTGATATCGACGAGTTGCCCGTGACAAGACAGTTCTTTAGGCTGTGGCCCACCAAAAAATTACCAACGCTGAAGTTAAGGCCTCCGCCGTAGCCGTCTGATGCTTCGGTTATATTATTCTCTATTATGGAATTCTCTATGATCGCCGAAACATTCATAAACGCCGCACCGCCGAACTTACCTGTCGCACGGTTGTCGCCAATGATACCGTTTGTAAATATCACGCCATTGTTGTTGGGATCTTCCGAGCCTGTTACGAAATAAGCCCCGCCGCCATCGACAGCGGTATTGCCGATTATGTAGCACTGATCGAAGTTGGCGTCAAATCTCTGTATATATATCGCACCGCCAAAATTCGCAGTATTACCGCCAAAGCTGCAAGCATTAATATCTAATGACAGTTCTATACTTTCATTAAATGCTTCGATAGCTCCGCCATTATAAACCGTATCGTTACCGCCGAATGTACAACCGGTAATAGCGGCGTTTCTGTTTAGGGTTATTGCTCCGCCGTTAATAATGGACGAGTTACTCAGGAAATCGCAACGAACAAGATCGATCTGTTCGCCGCTGCCAATATAAATAGCACCGCCTTCTTCGGCATCACTGTTATCCTTGAAGAGCGTATCGGAAATATCCACCAGGCTGTAGTCTGCCAGATAGACCGCACCGCCCAGGTTACTTATAAACTCACTGGCATATTCGTCAGAGCCGTTTCCTGCAATCGTTCCTCTGGCACCTTCGGCGCAGTAAACCGCTCCGCCTCTGGTATAGTTTGTGATCGTTGCGAGAGTAGCTCCAACTTCTAATCCGACATCGACTAACTCCACACTTGTCGTATAAGCCGAGTTGCCGGTGAAAGAACTACTATTAATATTAACATTAAGATTGACCTCTGTAGCAATATCATAATAGATCGCACCGCCGGCTACCAGACCGAATGTGATAACTGTTCCGTTAACACCGTTTTGAGCACGCGGATCAAGGTCGCCACCTGCCCCTGTTACTCCGGCTAAGCCCGCATTACCTTCTGAAGCAAAGTTTATCTCGAAAACGCAATCCTGAATCAGAGGTGAACTCTGGCTGGAAGCATAAATAGCACCGCCAATACCGTCGCCTATCGAATTTCCACCGTCACCGCCCCAGCTTTCTCTACCGCTGCCGTAGTTAATGCTTCCGTTACCGGCGTTACCGGCGCTTCCGCCGCGAGCAGAGTTGTTAGTAAACATACAGCCTATGATCTTGGGACTGCTGCCGTCGATCAACGCAATAGCACCACCATAACCATTACCCGTACCGCTACCGGCGGCTCCGCCCCACTCACCGTCAACATCAGAATCCTCATCAAAAATGGGAAATCCGTTGATTCCGTCGCCGCCCTGACCGCCGGTGACATTGTTGTTTACGAATACACAATATTTAATCGTAGGCGATGAAGGCCTGCCTACCAAATCGCCCTCGCAAAGTATCGCTCCGCCGTAACCGTCACCTTCGGCATCTGTGCCTGCAGCAGCGATCACAGGCGAATTGTCATCGCCAGGATCGACCGGACCGCCGGGGATGCCGCCGTCTATACCAAGATCACCTACGGTATAACCGTTTACGATCGTGAGTCCTAATATAACAGTATCTTCTCCTTCGCCATTATGGAAACGGAATGCTCGGCCAGGATAATATCTTGATCCCTGACAATCGATTATTGTAGAGGCAATAATATCAAAGTTCGGATTTTCAGGATCAATATCGCTTGTAATCGTAAGTGCCTTACCCATCAGGTCAATACCATCGGGATTGGAAACATAATGAGTAAGATCCTTGGCAAGGGTAATCTTATCGCCGGAGTTTGCAACCGTTATCGCCTCTTCGACAGTCGCATACTGAGCCGGTACCAGAAGATTGTTCTGAATATGTACAACAAACTCAACTTCCACAACCATGTCATATAGTAGCATCGTTACCGTATTGGTCGAACCGACCTCGGCATCTTTATTTGTCCCGGTCCACTGCACCCGGTACCCTGGCGGCATATCATCGATATTGAGTACTTCAAGCGGAACTGTCATATACTCATTAAAGACTCCGCTGGTTACGTTCAATACTGGCAGCACCCCGGAATTACCTGCAAATGTTTGTATATTCAGAGTATAGAAGTTATCCGATAACTTCTGATGATAACCCATGTCAACATCATTTTCATCTGGGATATGGTCCACAGAAGTAGTATAGTTACTATAGCCAAGATTAGACGCAAGGTCGCTTCCGGTATCAACACACGGGCTTTGCAGGTTCGGCGTGTCATCGACATAACTTAGATAGTGATCGCCAAACAAACCTGTTGCAAACAGCGGATTAACATTGATATTGCCCAACCCCCAGAGTAAAGTTGAAGACGGATCGTTTATATATACGTTTTGCATCTCGCCTTCGATATCGCTATACGAAACTGCAAGTGTCGAATTTTCAAGACCAACGGACAGTTGAGGCCCGTTTGCTGCCTCGTTGTCCCAGAATATCGAATCGGTAACAATAACGTTACTATTGACACCGCTGGACAACCCACCACCCGTGCCTGTAATAACAAAAACAACTTCGCCATTCTCGTCAATCATTTGAGTTGTGGTACCGGCAATATTTCCAACTACTGTAGAACTAGAAACATGTGTTTCTGCCATCAGTTCCGATGCTATTGCACCGCCATCTGAGCCTGCATTATTGTCATGCAGCAAACTGTTCTTGATAGTTACAACATCGTTACCAGAAGCATAAACACCACCACCGGAACCTTCTGCTGTGTTGTTTTCAAGTTCACTGCTGAAGATTTCCACCGTCGAGTCAAAGCTAAATATAGCTCCGCCCCTTGCACCTGGTGCTGTGGCAGTATTTTCTGCAAAACTACTGTCTTCTATGGAAGCAGTTCCTTCTATTACCGCCAACGCACCGGCGTTAAGGGCCGTGTTGTTTTCAAATACCGTACTTATCGCGTTGAACCCTGCTAGAACCGTATAAGCCGCACCACCCAAGGTCGCTTCATTGTTAGTGAACGTACAGTCGGTAAACTCCGGAACCGAGCCGTCTTCAAACGCTACCGCTCCACCAAAGCTGATGTTTACATCGTCACTAACAGTAGGTTCACCATCCCTATGCGACTCAGGACCTGTTGTGTCAGCCTGGTTACCGACAAATTCACAATTTTCGAATATCGGCATACTACCGCGTGCTCCATAAACCGCCCCGCCAAATCGATCGATAAGATAGTGCTCGAAAGGCCAAAAAGTTTGTACATCTTCCCATAAAACATTATTTCCGCTTACTCCGCAGGAACCACCCCGTGCCACATTTCCACTAAACTCACAATCGATAAATTCAGGCTTACTATTGTTACCGCAATAAACCGCTCCGCCAAACCCACTGTAGAACCAGTACTCCTCAAATGGACCGTGCTCCCATGTCAAAAAAGTCAGAGAATCACCCAACGGGTCACCCCAGTTACCGCCATGACCGCCAAGAGCCGGTGCTGCATTTCCCCCGTTACCTCCGTCACCGCCTATCGCAATATTATCAATAAATTCACAGTCTACAAATATCGGATCGGCACCGGAACCAATAGCTACCGCCCCACCGTGGGCCCAACCCGCCCAACCACCATGACCTGGTTCACCCAGAATTGCAAGAGTTCCATCGCCTGTTCCAGTAGCCCCATGTCCACCATTATCACCTCGTATAGAACAATTAAAGAAGACACAGTTTTTAACCGTCGGTGAACCGTTATCGGTCGTATCATCATGGGGGTGTGCTGTCGTAATAAACACATTACCCACTCTATAAGGAGCATACTCAAACAATCGCATTCCACCGCCTGATACCGGATCACCTGGCCAACCATCCATACCAGCAGTATTCGGGGTAACATAGGTAGCGCCGCCATATTGACCGGAAATCGTAAAACCCTCTATAACTGTATCTCGCCCAACATTTAGGATAAGAAAACCACCCTGAATAACAGTAGCAGACGGATCCTGCGGCGAACCGCGAAGAGTAAGGCGTTTTCCATCAATAAAAATTCTGCTATGACTTTCATCAGGCTGAGGTGACTCGTAAATATTATAAGTACCCGGTAGAACCTGAATGATATCGTCCTCGTCAGCTTCTTCGATCGCATGCTGGATAGAGGTATGTGTACCTTCTCCTGAAGGACCGACGATCAGCGTGTTTGGCTGATAGAAGTCAGCATCGACATCTCTACTCTGATCGAGTGTAACCGTTGCTATATTTGACGTGTGGTAATCATAATCCGTTCCACGCCATCTGACTCTGGAAACAGGATTGTCCGGATAAGCCTTTAGTGTAACAACCGTACCACGCTCATATATCAGGTAGTCGGGAGAATACTCTATAAACACACCTTCTCTGGACGGATCGATCGTACCGTTGTTAGTGTTAACTGACGTTCTAAGTATTGCATAGTTCGCCGAAACGTCGTATACAAGCCGTACGGTCCTGTCTGAGATCATTGTCACGAAATTATCAACATCAATTATCGTATCGTCATTGGTGCCTTCCCATCGACCAAGTATATACAACGGCGAATTTGGGTCTGCAAAAACCGCATGCAGATTAACAGTATAACCCCGGTTTATCTCATAAGTTCCGGCACCTCCCGGCTCACTGCCAACACCTCCGCCGGGCCAATCAAGATCTAAACTACCGCCCTCGGCGTTAACCACTTCAACTGTCAATGTAAACTGTTCCAAATCCTCTGAGGCATCATAGTGATAACCCATATCAACAGGAGCAGTATCAACCCCAAAGTCTGTACGGGTTGTATAGTTAGGATCGTTTATTAGTATAGTCGTATTAATATCACCGGCATCTACGCAAGGACTCTGTATCCCCTGAATATCATTAGCGCTCAGGAAGTAACCAAGCAAGAACTCCGGATCGGCATCTATGTTGCCGCCGCCAAGGAACCATACCGCTGACAAACCGAATGGATACTCAGGAGGTAATTCCTGGAATACATCTGACAGCCCGTCCTGAACATCACTGGAATTAATATCAATATCAGCCCACTCATACCCAGGCAGAGAACCATAATATCTTCCTGCCGCAAGCTGAGAACCTTGCGATGCCGTATTTCCCCAGATTATGCTGTCGAATACTTCGACCCAGGCAAAATTCTCGGAACAATGAATACCGCCACCGATACCGATATTATCTTCCTCGGTTGCGTTGTTTGCTATGGTACAGTTGTATATCTGGGTCCATGCACCAAAATTACATGATATCGCTCCACCTTCGTATAAAGCGGTGTTCTCTGTAAACAAACTGTTTGTGATATTGAAAGCAGTAGCGTTAAATCCTTCTAAATATAATCCACCGCCGTACCCGTTACTATCATTACCGGTGATAAGCGAATCGTTCATCGTAAAGCCGTTGATCCCGGACAGCAGCATTGCACCACCCTGCCCATAAATAGCCTGCGATGCCGAGTTACTCGTCAATTCACTATCGGTAATCGTTAAGTTTGATCCGCTGCCGCCTATCCAAAGACCGGCGCCAACATCGGCCGTATTGACCAAAAATTCGGAGCTGCTTAAAATATTAAGGTTGGTATTGCTTGCATAAACACCGCCGCCCGCAGAAGCTGTATTGCCAGAAATAACGGTACCGTTTCGAATAGTTACAGTTGGTGGTGTTCCACCCAGCCTACCGGCATAAATACCGCCACCAGCACGATTAGGGATACCGATAGCTGTATTCTGATCGATCAGGCAGTTATCTATTATCATTGTTCCGTCAGTGCCATACCGGATTCCACCGCCATCAGCAAATAAGGTTGCATTACCTGTTATGTCGCAGTTAGTCAGCGTAGGTGACGTAGCATTAGCAGAAGAACTGTTAAAACGGATTCCACCGCCACCATGATCCGATGTGTTATTACTGATCGTTGTTCGTTGTCCGTCGGTACCATTGATAGTAACGGCGCCGCAATTAGCATCATACCAAACACCGCCGCCGTGACCAAGACTGTTATTACCAGTTGTTCCCGTAGGATTAGGACCTGTTGGCAGGCCCGTATTACCGGGAGTTCCAGCTGCGCCGCTTGTAGCCTGGTTATTGTCAATGGTACAATTGATTATAGTCACATTAGCACCTGTACCGTTTGCACCGCAGGCAATACCACCACCTACAGCATTTGATGAACTTCCAGCACCGCCAGGAGTACCCGGTACAGGAGGTGCGTTAACCGTATCATCTCCTCCATCACCTCCATCACCACCATTTCTGGCAACAACGCCACAATTACGGATCGTAGTGTTGGTTATAACAACACCCGGATTACCGGCATCTACAAAAATAGCACCGCCAAATGCAGCGCCTGCGTTTCCGCCGTTACCGCCGACACCTGCCGCAGTAGGTCCGGCAGGATCGGCATCGGCACCCCTGCCGCCCCACCAGCCGTAGCCACCCTCTGCAAAGCAACCATCTATTGTAAGATCCGTTATAGCCGGTCTGCTGGTTGGGTCGCAGTAAATTGCTCCGCCGGCACCCAAAGCACCGTTACCGGCGTTACCACCGTTAGTAGAACCAGCCTGAGGAGCACCGGGAGCTCCCGGAGAGCCATAGCCGCCTTCTGCAACACAATTTGTAATAACACATTTACTGATCGTAGGACTACTAGCTGTTGTACAGCTTATCGCACCGCCCCTGGAAGGAAGTCCAGGATTACCCGCTTGACCAAAAACCGTAGGAAATGCACCGTCAACACAGATATAACCACCTGTAATAGTAAAGCCGGCCAATTCGCTGACAGATGTTTCACCGTTTCGAAAAATAAAACCGCGATGAGAGTCTTGCGGCAGCATCGGGACCAACCTCAATCCTCCGCAATCAATGATAGTAGCCGCAACAACTGCAGGATTGTCAGGGTCGATACTTCTTACGATAATGTCTATTGCCGTCTGTGGTACAGGAAACAATGTCCGAGCATTGAAATCAATATCTCTGTTACCAGATCCGCTATATGTACCGGGACGCACAACAACTGTATCACCGTTATTCTGTGTAGCGTTGATCGCTGATTGAATCGTTCTGTATGGAACAGGAACTGTGTATACCGAAGTACCGGTTGCATTTACACTAAAGGTGGCAACTTCTGACGGAGCAGTCTCGTTGGACGACGGTACTGCACTATCACGTACGGTAACCGTAAATGCATAGTTAAATGAAGCATTCCAAGCAAAGTTTATCGTATAAACGTTAAAACTCTGCCATGCGCTGCTCAAAACAGGATCGATAGGCTGAGAGATTCCGGCACCATCGGTAACACTGACACAATCAAACTTGTATTGAATAGGCAAGCTCTCGTCAAAGCCCTCCCTTGCTCTCATGCTTACACGATTAGTCGCCGCCTTCGAATCATAATGAACCGCCTTGGGCCTGACCAGCCATTGAGCAGGGCTCGGGAACGGAGGAAGATCGTCTGTCGGGCTCGCTGTCGTTGCCGAAACATCCGGAGACCACTGAGTTTCATTAAGATTCTCCGAAAGATCACGCGCCATAACACGGAAAGTATAAGTTGTTCCTTCAACAAAATCATCACGGCTATAAGTCTCGCTGCTCTGCCAAACACTGTCATAATCGCTTGGCAGCACATTAACATTAGGATCGTCAGTTGACGTACATTCAAAATAGTATTCAACACCGGATGAATCCAGTGCTAACACCGCCTCCATACAGATCGTTTTTACACCAACAGCAGTTGGCTCTGTCCTCCATTCCATTGGATCAGGAGAGGGAGGTGTCACGTCAACGGCAACTAATTCAACGGCTTCTGCAACATTTAACCGACCCGCAGTAACACATAAACCGTCTAAACTGGGTAATACGTTTACCGACTGAAAAATAGCATCTTTAATTCCAATATACCCCAACGACGGACTGGCAGACTTTAGAAGAGCACAGGCCCCCGCTACATGAGGAGTAGACATCGATGTACCGCTTTTAGAGTCATAACTATTTCCCGGAACAGAACTTAAAATACTGCTCCCAGGCGCAGCCAGATCGACCGACATTAATCCATAACACGAAAATCCCGATACGGCATCATCTTGATCTGTCGACATCACTGCAATGATATTTTCTAAATCATAACTTGATGGATAGTGCGGCAAGGTGTCATTGTTTGCGCTTGAATTACCGGCAGCAGCCACAAAAAGCATCCCAGCTCGACCAGACGCGTCAATTGCGTCTTTCAATGCCTGACTATATCCACCACCACCCCATGAGTTACTCGTAAGTGTTGCACCCATCTGGACTGCATAGTCGACACATCCAATCGCATCCATCGTAGCACCGCCACCTGAGGCACTAAGAAACTTCAAAGCCATGATCTTGACATTCCAGCATACGCCTGCAACACCAATACCATTATTTCCAACACCGCCGATAGTACCTGAACAGTGCGTTCCATGGCTATTGTCATCCATCGGATCACCGTCATTATTGGCAAAATCATAGCCGTATATATCATCTATAAACCCATTGTTGTCATCATCAACCCCCGGACTACCGTTCAACTCGCCGGTATTTACCCACATATTGTCAGCCAAGTCTTCGTGGTCATAGTCAACTCCGGTATCGATAACAGCGACGATCACATCACTGCTGCCTGTCTCATAATTCCATGCTTCAGGTGCATCAATATCGGCATCAGGTGTACCTCCGGTCTGCCCGATATTGTGCATACCCCAGAGCTGAGGAAACAGTGTATCATCTGGCATTGCATCTATTTCGATTTTGTAATCACGCTCAGAATACAAGATATTGGACGACTGACCAAACAAAGTTTCAGCTTCTGGAACCGAAGTTCCTGCAGGTATACTGACCAGTGTCAAACCAGGAACCAAAGAATATTCCTTTAGCACATGAGCTCCGGGTACTATTGAATCAACGATCGATTCTTTCATTGCACTGCTCATGCCCGACTCGGTCGTAACATTGAAACGAACTGCCACGCGGCCTAATACATACTCAGGCCCGGCACCACCGCCGCCGCCGAATGTCAAAACACTGGCAAAAGCACTTCCGCATAGGAAAACTAAAATTAAGAAACCGATAATTAAATTCCGGGGCATGATACTGTGACGACTGAAACGTTTGCAATTAAGCATTCTAATATCCCTAAAAGTAACTTCCTATTAAAAAAATTCAGGGCAAACTGCGCAATATGCCCTGCAATTAAAAAAACATCGTATTATTATCGGAAAACACTCTCTTGATGTTTAACATATTAAAACCGCGTTAAACCTTGATATTTGGAACATAAACCCATGCACAAACCGCATTTACAGTATGGATAGAACCCTTCAAGACCGCATGAAAAACGAATACGCACCTCCGTCCGATATTATCGATACTAGTAATACTGACCACCCCCGCCTATTGTTTCAATTATTGCCTCAAAATATTGCTTTAAACGTAAAAAAAAGTGAAAAATGTGTGAAATATTAAATATTTCAGATTTTTAAGGACCCCAAAAGAACCATCTCATCAGGAATAACATAAAAACTGATAAAAAATGAAAAAATACTTCATAAAAACACGGTTTCTTGGTAAATTGAGCGGTTCAAACGACTTTCAACAGTTGGAAGGTTTTTTAGCATTAACATCGCATGGGAATAGGATATGAAACTAGAAGTGAAAAAATCCGCTTTAAAGGGGAAAATCGCCATTCCTGGCTCAAAATCACATACTATTCGCGCCGTTGCAATAGCATCGCTAGCCAACGGCCAAAGCCGAATAACCAACCCACTGATCTCAAGCGACACAATAAGCGCAGTAAAGTGCTACAGGGATATGGGGGCACAAATAGACGATTCCAACCGGCTCTGCTGGGATATTATCGGAACAAACGGCAAGATCGACGCCTGCCCACGAACTATCGACGTCGGAAACTCTGGAACAACACTTCGGATCGCAGCAGGATCTGCAGCACTGGCGGCTCAGGACGTAAAGATTAACCTAACCGGCGACCAGCAGATACAGGCCAGACCAATTCAGCCGCTTCTCGACTCGCTAAACGACCTCGGAGCAAAAGCAGTATCGGACAACGCCAACCAATGCGCCCCAATTACCATAAAAGGTACACTCGCCGGAGGAAAAACCACCATTAAGTGTATTACCAGCCAGTACTTATCGAGCCTACTTATGGCCGCCCCACTGGCCGAAGGCGACACCAAAATAGAAGTAACCCTACTAAACGAACCCGATTACGTACAAATAACCCTCGACTGGCTAGACAAACAGGGCATTCAATACGAAAACGACGACTTCAAAACTTTCCGCATCCCGGGCCGCCAGCAATACAAGCCGTTCGAGATGACAATACCCGCTGATTTCTCGTCCGCCACATTCTTTTTGTGTGCCGGAGCCATCCTCGACGCAGACATAACCCTTACCGGCCTGGACTACACAGACTCCCAACCGGACAAAGCTGTCGCAGATTACCTCCGCCAAATGGGAGCAGACATACAGATCGAAGGCAATAAAACGAGAATTCGTCCCAAAAAGCTCCACGGACAAACAATTGACATGAATAAAACACCGGACGCACTGCCTGCGATGGCGGTAACGGCATGTTTTGCCGAGGGTACCACAAAACTCGTAAATGTAGCTCAGGCAAGGAGTAAGGAAACAGATCGCATCAAATGTATGGCAACCGAGCTAAAAAAAGCTGGCGCAGCTATTGAAGAATTGCCAGATGGTGTTATAATACAGGGCTGCAACTTAGCCGCAGCCGATTTCAGTGGTTGGCATGATCACCGAATTGTCATGGCGCTTAGCTTAGCCGCAATGGCAACGGAAGGAATATCGACCATCGATACCGCAGAAGCGATTAACGTAACTTTCCCCGATTACGTTGAACTGATGAAAAGTATCGGGGCACAAATGAAAATTTTATAACAGGAGTAGAGATATGTTTGGTTGTAACATCGGTCGTAACTTTCAGGTATCGGTAGCAGGCGGTTCGTATCAGGACGGCCTAACTGCCATCGTTCATGGAAACCCCCCGGGAATGCTGTTCACTGAGCAGGAAATTTATGGCGATATGCTTTTAAGAAAACCAGGAGCAGATGAACTGTCGAGCCCGCGCAAAGAGCCGGACCTGCCCGTAATATATACAGGCATTAACTCGGCGGACACAGTGGAAGGTGCAGGCAACAAGCACCACACCAACGGTACGCCGATGTCGATACTGATACCCAACCTTGACAGACACTTCATACACATAAAGCAGTATCAAGACACGAACCGTACGCCTCGACCGGGCCACGCTTCCTATGCATCATTCATCAAGTATGGGCCGGACGACGACGCCATCGGCGCTGGAATCTTCTCGGGCCGATACACTTCGACAATCGTCGCCGCAGGTTACATCGCAAAGAAAGTGCTCGCAAAGCTCGGCATAAAGGTATTCTCGTATGTAAGCGAGATCGCAGGCGTAGGATGTCCGGACATCGATCACGAAACGATCTACGAATACACAGAACGTTACAAAAAAATGCGTTGTGATTACGATCCGTTCTACCAGAACATCTATGTAAACGGACGCGTTAATATGGAAATGCGTTTTCTGGAAAAGATGCAGGTCTTCGCGCAGATCGAAAAAGAGATCGATCCTATCCGTGACATGCAGAAAGAAATGGTAATGCAGGAAATTAAAGACAAGTACAACGTTCACCACATCGTAAACTGCCCGGACATAGATGCAGCCCAGGCGATGGTAGACGCATGTAATAAGATCTCCGCAACCGGAGACTCAGCCGGCGGAACTGTCGACGTCATCGTTACCGGCGTTCCCGTAGGACTCGGCGAACCGGTATTCTACAAAATGGACGCCGAACTCGGAAGAATGCTCGGCATCGGTGCCGTTAAAGGCGTGGAGATCGGGGCAGGCTTCAAAGTGAAAGACATGACAGGCATTCAAAGCAACGACCAGATGCGTTCGGAAAACGGAAAAGTCGTTTTCGACAGCAATCAGGCAGGAGGCATCACCGGCGGACTTACATCAGGACAGTCGATCGTCGCAAGGCTCGCGGTAAAGCCAACACCGACTATCGATAAACCACAGCACACTATTGACAAATACACCCTGGAGAACAAGGACCTGGCGGCTATTACAAGACGCGACCCAACAATCGCTGCAAGGATCTGGCCCGTAGCAGAAAACTACACAGCAATGGTCATACTCGACCACCTCATCGGTCACTACGGTTACCAAAAAGTAAAAGACGAAATCGCAAAATAAATTTTGCACGTCCATAAAAACACAAAGGGCCGGTTGATTAATTTCAAGCGGCTCTTTTTTTTACGCTGGCATTAACAACTTGCTTAGTTATACTGTCTGTAGAAAGGCATACTTAATGGACCAGACTCAGGAACGTAATTTAGGACCGCAACCGATAGCCGACATAATGGACAAGCTCGGGCTAAAGTCGCATGACCTCGTCGCAGCTTCCACCGAACAGATAACACACAAAATGGTAACCCGCGCATGCAAAGGAAGACGGCTGACCGTTAACACAAAATTGAAAATACGTAACGCCTTAAACGCCGCAACTGAAAAACAATATTCACTAAAAGAATTATTCAACTACTAAACAGGTAAACGATATGGGTTACAGGATCGCTGCCGATCTTATAGTGCTCGTCCATTTCACATGGATACTGTTTATGCTTTACGGCTTTTTTAGAACGGCCTTCGCAACTTTCCTTTACTATTGCAAAAACCGAAAAGAAAAAGCGAAAAAGTTTTTCGAGCGATGGGTGTTCAGAACCGTTCATGTTTTAGGCATCTTTTATGTCGCCCTGCTAACGATCTTACGAGAATTCTGCCCGCTTACTATCGCCGAAAACACGTTAAGGGCACGCTACGACACTTCGCTTACATACCCCGGCTCGTTCATGATTTATCACATCGAACGATTTGTCTACCCCGGCGTAAGCCCTATGCTGATAATAACCGGAACCATTATTGTCGCAGCATTTACATTACTAATGTTCGTCATTCGCCCCCCGGCAAAGATAAAACGATTGTTCACAAGATAGAAAAAAGAGCCGAACGGATCACTCCGAACGACTCTTGAAATTTCCTTTTTCCGGCCGCAGATCAGAACTGACCCACGCAACTCTACGCTCCACGCTCTACGCTAACATTACTGCATTGCTGCGATCGCTGCCTCTTCGTTTTCTTCTTTAAGGACGATCGTCGGTTTTACAAGTACCAGAAGGATCTGTTTGTCCTTAACTTCGCTTCTGTTAGAGAACAGCCTGCCAAGGATCGGGATCTTGCTAAGAACAGGAACACCCGCTTCGATTTCGCGTTCCGCTGTCAAAGTAAGTCCGCCGAGCATAAGTGTCCCTCGATCGGGCACCACAACCCTTGTCATAATATCGGTATACTCTATAACAGGCTCTTCCCAGCCGACGGTTTCAGCACCGGAGCCGAGTACGCCGGTAAACGTGCTTCGGGTTCCGCTGTCAAGCTCTTCCTGCAGCGATGTCGTGATACGAAGGATAACATATTTCTTATCATTGGTAACCGTAGGTGTAACGTTCATCACGATACC